>NZ_AFUG01000030.1:0-19024 GCF_000221545.1 Megasphaera sp. UPII 135-E | reverse complement strand
TTAAACAAAAAAAAGAGTACCGATACATCGGTACTCTTTTTTTTATTTGCTAGTATTTATTTGGAACGTATAGGCAGTATAGATAGTAAATTATCGTATTAAAATTTTATGTATCAGGCATTTTCTCTTGACGTTTTTTTTTATAATTATTACTATAATCTTATACTGTAAAAATAGGATTAGATTATAATTTGGAGGATGAATATGAAATTAGGAGAAGGTATAGTTGAGGAGATTATTGACAATAAATATGCTAGTATAAAAGTAAGTAGAGAACAATTATTTAGTGCTTGTAGCTCTTGTATAGGCGTGGAACGAGTGGTTGTCAAAGCACGAAATTTAGTGCAAGCTAAAAAAGGACAAGCTGTACGATATTACATGCCAGAGGGACATTTAATTTTAGGAGCCTTTGTCTGTTTTATTTTACCCTTATGTTTGTTATTTCTAGGAGGATTAGTCGGCTATTATGTTTCGCTTTTGTGGGGAAGCCCCGTATTTGCTTCTATTGTAGTGGGAACGGGGATTAGTTTAGCACTCATATTTATTATTTGGCGAGTTTGCGATCGGCGTATTTCTTTTTTGCTTAATACGGAACCATGTATATGTGAAATTATTCAAGATTAGCGTGTATATGCGTGATGGGAGGGGGGGAAAAAGAAAATGAAAAAATTATTTTTACTATTGATGGCGGCATTTTTAGTAACTTGGGGAAGCTATGGGAGTAAGATAAGCCAGCAGACTGATTCAGCGACACAAGTACATGAATATGTGCAAGCTGTTACGAAAAATGTAGATGAACAAGTTGAACCTTCAGGCACATTAAAAGATGTATATTTGGCTGGAAAGAATGTTCCTGATTATAATGGACATGATTATTACCTTATTAATCGAAATGTTCCCTTTTTTTCAAAGAGTGATTTAAATAAAAAAGCAGGGACAATTAAATTGTCTGAAATGGATGCATACGGTAGATGTCGAAGTAACTTTATGATTGTAGGACCCGAAACATTACCGCATGTGCCACGAGAAGGTATTGGCATGGTACGACCTTCTGGCTGGAGAACGATTAGATATGATTTTATTGAAAATAGATACTTGTATAATCGCTCGCATTTATTGGGATATCAATTATCTGGATTAAATGCAGAACGGCGCAATTTAATTACGGGTACAGAGTATTTTAATAAACGCTTGATGTTGCCGTATGAAAATCGAGTGGCGGAAACGGCGAAGCGAGGATTCCATATCGCTTATCGCGTAACACCGATTTATAAAGAGCGAGAATTAGTGGCACGAGGAGTTATTATGGAAGGGTACTCGATAGAAGATTCGGGACGTCTACATTTTAATGTTTTTGTGTATAATATAGAGCCGGGTGTAGTTATTAATTATGAAAATGGCGATAGTTATGCTCAAGATGATGCGGCTAGTATCGCAGAGAAAAAGGCTATTGAAAAGTCTATACGACGACATTATAAGCATAAGAAAAAAATAACTAATAGTACCTAATATTGGAAAAATAAAATCACTGCTTTTTATATAAAAAGCAGTGATTTAGTTGCCTGAAAATTATTTGTTTGCATTTGTTTTACTATAATATTCTTTAAATGATTGCACCCATGTTTGTGCTGGATGGGATAAAAATCCTTTACTTTTCCAAATCATGGCTAAGGTCCAGGGAATAACGGGCTTTGATAGAGGAATGCAAAGTGCTGTTTCAGGTTTTATTCGTTTGCAAATGCTTTGAGGTAACAATGCAATACCTAATTGCGAATGAACCATTTCAGAAATAAAATCCCAATGGCTACTTTGGCAGACGATCTTTGGTTGAGCTATAATATCTTGGTAAAAAGAGCGTATATAGCCATATAAAGTGAAAGAATTAGGATAATAAATAAGTGGTTCATCTTTTATTTCTTCCAAGGTTAATTCACTTTTTTTAGCTAAAGGATGAGTTGGCCATAAAACAACTTGAAGATTTTCACGATTAAAAATAAAAAAATTGTAGGGCATATCTGTTTGAATAGGTAATGCTACTATTCCTGCTTGGATTAAGCCGTCATCAATTGCCGAGATAACATCTTTAGAGCCGACTTCTGCTAATGCTAATTCGATACGGGGATAAAGTGACATAAAATGAGTGATAAAAGGAGATATAAATGAAGACCCAACCATAGGAGGTATACCAATAGCTAATTTTCCTGTATTTAATAAATGTGGAGAATCTATTTCTTCTTTTAAACTAGAAAAATTTTTAATAATTTCTTCTATTTTGGGGAGCAAATAAGCACCACGTTCAGTGAGTTCGATTGATTTTCCTTTGCGATTAAATAGTTGCACATCCCAATGTTCTTCTAGTGCTTTGATGCCTTTACTAATAGATGGTTGACTTATATGTAAAGCTTTGGATGCTTTTGTAAAACTTTTTTTGTGGGCCACTTCAACGAAGTAGGTCAATTGGAACAAATCCATGACATATTCACCTCTTTTGTATATTCTTATACTATCATATATTATAGTTTTTTTGAATAAACAAGTATTGAAAATATTAATAAATAAGTATGTAGGAAATTTGCTTGCATTATATGAGAAAGATGGTAGATTAAAATTATTTTATCTATATTGGGAGGTAAAATCGGTGTATAATAAAAATATCCTAATAAGGAGGACGATATGGGCTTACGTTGGGTTATGCATGTAGATATGGATGCTTTTTATGCATCGATTGAGCAACGAGATCATATTCAGTATAGAGGAAAACCAGTTATTGTAGGTGGTCTTTTTGACCGAGGTGTAGTGGCAACGGCATCATATGAAGCACGTGCATTTGGCGTGTATTCGGCAATGAGTATGAAATTAGCTAAACGATATTGTCCTGAGGGAATATTTATAGCACCTAGAATTGATTATTATAAGCTTATATCAGAACAGATATATCAAATTTTTCAGCAATATTCACCGCAAGTAGAGCGATTGTCTTTAGATGAGGCTTTTTTAGACATATCGGGTATGGAACGAAAGTATTCTCAATATACAGATATGGGAAGAGAAATTAAGCAAGATATTTTGAATCATATAGGATTAGTAGCATCGGTAGGTATTGGGCCGAATAAATTTATTGCTAAAATTGCTTCAGATATAGAAAAGCCGAATGGATTGGTTTTTGTTCCTTATGGACAGGAACAAAAATTTTTATATCCTTTATCAGTAAAACGGATTTGGGGCGTGGGAAAGATTACCGCTCAAAAATTAGAAAAATTAGGGCTTAGCCACATTGGCGATGTAGCCAATGCGTCTGTTGCAATATTGCGACAAGCGGTAGGAGAGCAGGCCAAGCATTTGAAAGCATTAGCACAAGGAGTGGATACACGACCTATTATTTCCCAACGAGAGCTTAAATCAATTAGTTATGAACATACTTATACAAAGGATTTAGTTACACGAGAAGAAGTATATCAAAAATTACGCATATTGGCGTATGAAGTGGCAGGTAGACTTCGTAAGCAAGGGGTAATGGGCAGAACGATAACATTAAAGATTAGAAACCATTTGTTTTATACGTTTACTCGTTCATTGACGAGTAAACAAGATGGCTTTTATGATGAAATAGAATTATATAATATAAGTTTGCAGTTATATAATAAGAGTAATATTCCAGGTTCCATACGATTATTAGGGTTAGGCATAAGCCATTTGTGTGTTTATCAACGACAAGCGGTGCTTTTTTCAGATAAGACAGAAAAATTAGAAAATCAAGAAAAATTAAATTATACATTGGATAGATTACACGAACGGTTTGGCAATAAAGTGATAATAAAAGGTTTTTTATTGGATAAGGATATTAATAATAAGAAAGATTAAATAGGGGGACCGACATGTCAATATATAAAGTTGCTGCACATACTGGTGCGAATGATAATGGATACATTGAATATAATACAGAAACAAAGGAAGTAAAAGCACATTTTTCAGCGGATAAAGTGTGTCAACGGGTAGTAGATTATTTGACGAAAGAACAGGAATTTCACTATTTTACAGGATTAACAACTTATAAAATGATTTGTGCTGTACCTACTAGCAATTTAGAAATTTTTAAATTGTCCTTATGTTATATTTGGACACGTGCCAACATATATATTGATTGGAGTAGACCAGTCGATATTGATGAGATATAGTTTATTCATCCACTACATATCCACAATTTGTGAACAATATGTGGATATGTTTTATAAAGGGCAAGGATACCTCATTTTGGTTTTGATAAAAAGTTTATAAAATGTGGATAACTTGGGAAGTTAGTTCTTTTAGGTAAAAAAAATAGCGTAATTAAGCTAAATATACACCATTTAAGTTATGCACATAAAGTGGATAACAGATGAAAATAAGACACCATTATTTGTCGGTTAAGAAAGGATTCGTGCATATGAAAGCAGTTATTGATGGCGTTATATTAACAAAGGGGAAGTTATTGTCGGGTTATGTTTTATTATATGAAGAAGCTATTTGGAAAATTATTCCTCGAAACGAAGTGCGTGTAAGAATGTGTACGGAAATAGTGGATGCAAATGGTGGTTTTGTAGTACCGGGCTGGGTTCATGTCAATGTAGACTGTAAAAAAGAAGGGTGTCGGCATTGGCAGCAAGTATTGCCATCTCAGGGAATTGTGGCATTTGTTCCTAGGTATGCAGAAGCGACTGCGTTTAGTAATAAAGGTGCAAGAGTTATGACTAATGGCTGTCTTGATGCTAGTTCTATGCTTGTGCTTAATAGAGATTCTTCTACGGCAGCATCGTTTATGACGGCTGTATGTGATTTTTTGAAAGAAGGGACATATTCGTTTACCGAGTGTATGCATATGTTATCAACGGTTCCTTTACAATGTTTAGGGTATAAGGATCGCGGTGAATTGCAAGAAGGATATGTAGCTGATTATTTGGTTTTAGATGGGGATACGTTGCAAGTAAAGCAAACAATTATATCTGGGGTAGTTGTATATGATAGTACGGATGGTAAGCGTATTATTCGTTAATCATTGTAGCTATTAAGACTTGAAATTCATGGTGTAAGATTACGTGAAAAAATGAGCGGATAGGATAAAATAGAGGTACAGTTGCATAAGAAGTAGGGCTTTTCAGACGAAGCTTTTTTATAGACCGCAAGGGGCGATTAATGGATATATTAATCTTTTTTGAGGAAATATGGGTGATATAGTAAAAATCATACGGTTTATTTTTTTTGCAATTGGAAGATGATCCGTGATTTAAACGATAAAAAAGCATCATCTCTTTATAGAGATGATGCTTTTTATTATTCCTTAGCCTATGTTTTAGGTATATTTTTAAATACCTACTTTGGCTAAAATATATTCCGCTGTTTCTTTTAGATAATTGGCTTTATATAATTCAATATCGCCTTGATCACAGAGCTGTGCTAGCGTTGGATCTATAGGCAATTTTGCAACATGAGCAATGCCATGTTGGTCGGCATATAATTGGGTTTGCCCCTTGCCAAATATTTCATGGCGTGAATGACAATCGGGACATTCAAAGTAGCTCATATTTTCGATTAGTCCGAGAACCGGAATTTTTAGCATGGTAGACATTTTTAATGCTTTTTCTACAATGAGGGAAACTAATTCTTGTGGGGAGGTAATGACTAAAATGCCATCAATGGGTAAAGATTGGAAAACCGTTAAAGGGACATCTCCCGTTCCAGGTGGCATATCTACAAACATATAGTCTATATCACCCCAAGATACATCTGTCCAAAATTGTTTGACTGCACCAGAAATAACTGGACCACGCCAGACAACGGGGACGGCTGGATCTTCTAATAGCACGTTCATAGACATGATTTTTATGCCCGTTTTACTGAGAACGGGAAAAATGCTCTTGTCATCACCTTTTGCATGTTCGGTGATCCCAAATGCTTTAGGAATAGATGGACCGGTAATATCAGCATCTAAAATAGCTGTTTTTAGATGTTGTCGTTGCATTTGGATGGACATGAGCGAGGTAACTAGTGATTTACCTACGCCACCTTTCCCGCTTACAACGGCAATGATGTGCTTTACTTTACTGTTTGGATTGGGTGGAAGGGTAGTTGGTTTTTGTGGGGCACTATGACAACCTCCAGCTGATGGACAAGCTGAACAAGCTTCTTTATTACAATTTTCACTCATAAGAGCCATCTCCTTTAATTATCTTTTTTTTATTGCACAATATGGATACGTGCAGGTTTGTGCATTTGCACATAGCTTGATTGTTCCTCCTGCAATGCGTAGTTTTTGATTTTCTACGAGGGTACGTGCTAATTTGTATCTCGCTTTTTTATATATTGCGGTGACAGTAGTACGAGACACCTGAATTTGATGGGCACATTCTTCATGTGTTAGTCCTTCTAGATCAATGAGGCGAATTACTTCATATTCATCAATTCTGAGGGTAATGTATCCAGGGTTTTCTGTTGTACTTTCTAAAGGAAAAAATTCTTTTGCTTTGGGTAAGGAACAGATTCTTCTACCATGTTGGGGGCGTGACATCACACATTCCTCCTTGCCTGAGCTGGTTTTATTATAAAAATATTATTGTCATATGTCAATAATATGGGAAGATAACATCTCTTGACATCGTTTTCGGCGTCGGACAAATTTTGAAGGGGTAATATGTAATAATTTAGCGGCATCTCGCACCGTTCGGCCTTGCTCGTAGGCTTGTTGTAAATACATATATTCAATAGAAGTTAATACTTCATCAAGATTGAGTGGAAGTTTTTGTGGTGTTACTGCTTGTGTTGCGATATGTTTGCTTGATGGGACGAGTTTATCCGATAAGTCTTTAGTAGATGGAGGACGTAAAATATGTAAATCCTCTGGTTCGATTTTATTTTCAGGACTAATAATTATAGCTCGTTCTACTATATTTTTTAATTCGCGGATATTTCCAGGCCAATTATACTCTTGTAAGACTTGACAGGAATAAGAAGAAAATGATTTATGAAAAGAATATTTTTGATTTAATTTAGCTAAGAATGATTCAGCCAAGGGGATGATATCTTTTTGACGTAAACGAAGTGGGGGAAGGGCAATGGGAAATACACTTAAACGATAGTACAAGTCTTCACGGAACAATTTTTGTTGAACCATTTCTTTAAGATTGCGATTGGTGGCAGCGATGATGCGTGTATCGATTTTTATAGGTTTTGTGCCACCGATGCGCATAATTTCCTGTTCTTGCAATGCTCGTAATAATTTTACTTGCATGTCTTTTGGCAATTCGCCTACTTCATCAAGGAAAAGAGTGCCTTTATTAGCTAATTCAAATAAGCCCATTTTTCCATTGCGGTTAGCACCTGTAAAAGCGCCGCTTTCATAACCAAATAATTCACTTTCTATTAAGTTTTCTGGAATAGCCCCACAATTTACTTTAATAAAACTGTCATGGCAGCGGTGACTATGCTGATAAATATAGTGAGCCAACACTTCTTTTCCTACCCCTGTTTCACCTAATAATAAAACGGTTGTATCTAAAGGGGCAACACGATTAGCCAGTAATACAGATTGTAAGGCTGATTCATCTTTTATAATTAGCTCATCTTTAATAAGCGTTTCTTGTAAATGCGTTAATTCTAAACGAAGTCGCTCTACTGTTGCATTTTTTCGTTCTACCGCTTCTTTTAAGTTGTAAATTTCACTTAGATCGCGAACATTTGTTACGACCATAATAAGATTACCTTGGGTGTCAAAAATAGGGGAACTTGTCACTAAGGCTTCTTTGCCCGTTTTAAATTTCTGCTGTAAGGTAACGGGTTTTTTTTGTGAATAACTAGAAGTGATGCCGACTCAGAGATTATTTTTTGTGTTACGAGATCTTTCATGTTTTTACCGATGACATCTTCTTTTTTTAAGCCGGTAATAGATTCATAGGCGGTATTTATTCGTAAGACATAGGCATCTTTGTCAGTAATAAATATACCATCAAAGGAGTGTTCAATAATGGCATTTAGATGGGTGTTAGCATCTTCGATAGTTGAGAAAAATTCTTGTTTAATCATACACTATATCCCCCTGTACACAGAGAACTAATGATAATTTTATTATAGCATAAATATATATTTTTTTGAAAATTTTATATACTTTATTGTAATGATGTGGGTAATTGAGTATATTGCACTTTTCCTGAAGAGTTAAGAGGAATTTTGGGGATGACATTAATTTTGTACTGTTGAGCATGTAAGCCAAAAGTTTCACTCAGGGTAGTATGAAGTGTGGGAATAGAATCTATTGTTGTAACAAAAATTTGCAGATAATCATCTGTTCCAGTACATGCTATATGGGGAGAGTTTATTTTGGTTTTTAGAATTTGTTCGGCTTCATCTAAATTAAATCTTTTTCCCGCTAATTTTATAAAGCGTTTTTTTCTGCCAACAATATAAAAATATCCATCTTCATCTTTATAGGCGATATCTCCTGTAAATAACTTTCCTTTAAATTCATCTTCCTTTTTTAAATCATCACGAGTTTGGGCATAGCCGAGGGTTACATTTTTTCCTTCATAATATAATTCGCCTGAAATATGATCTTCCGTAATTTCCGTATGATTATTTTCCATGATTTTAAAGGTTCCACCAGGGATGGCGATGCCGATGCTGCCTAGTTTTTTTAAACATTGATCAGAGGGCAAGTAAGACATCCGTGCAGTTGCTTCAGTTTGACCATACATCACGATAAATTGTTTGCCTGACGATTGGGCAAAGGTGCCAAATTTTTCTTGTAGGGGTTTGCCAAGGCGACCACCAGCTTGAATTAATAAGGTTAAATGGGGGAGACTCATTTTTGTAAAGCCGATTTTATCTAGACAGGCGTACGTAAATGGGACCCCAGCTAAAGAGGTTATTTTTTCATGTTGACAAATGTGCCAAAATTCTTTTTCAAATAAGGTGTGCTGAGTTAAGCGAATTGCGGCACCGCAATATACATGACTATGGATAACGGATAAACCAAAGGTATAATGCATGGGTAGGGTTGATATCGGGTATTGGTTAGACGTTAAGTTTAAATAGGTGGCAATAGAAGTAGCATTTGCGTGTAAATTTGTATAACTTTGGCGAACTAATTTGGGACTTCCCGTGCTACCGGAGGTGGTTAATAATAAGGCTAGTTCTTTATATAGTTTACAGGCGGGCGCTGGATTTTTATAAACGCCGTAATCGGCAATAGTATATAAGGGGGGGATTGTGGTGGATTGGTGTGGTTGGAAAATGTATTCGGGTTGATACTGGCATAGTATATGTTGTTGCAATTCTGGTGCAAGTGTTGAATCTATCATAATGGGAACGATACGGTTTTGTAAGCAAGATAAATAAGATAATAAAGAACCAGCCGTATTATTACAGAAAATGGCAACTAAAGTGCGTGAGGGAATATATGTTGCAAGGCATGCCGCATGCGTATACCAATCATTATAGGAATATAAATGATTGGTATCATCTGTACAGAGTGGACGGGTAGAGAGAGGGGTAAATGTATCAAAAAAGTACATAATGAAAACCTCCTAATGAATGTAACGAGATAATGTGTCAATAATATGTATGCCATCCCAAATAATATCCATCGTTAAGGCTTGACCAAAGGGAACAATGCGATCTATACCAGCGAGTTGTTGTTCGATTACTTGTCGACGTAATGATATGATATCTTTGGCGAAAGTTGTAACGGTTTGTATTTTTTTGTTTACATGAGGCCAAAATTCATGGATATCCTCATATTCTATTTCAAAAAAAAGACCACTAATACCACGCAAGGTACTTATGTCTTGAGGTAACGTGGATAAGGTATAGACATATAAGAAATTAGTATAGGTGGAAATACTGCCGGGAATATTCAAGGATAGTGCATATCTCCATAATTGATTATATTTTAATGTTACTTTATCGCTGGTTAATTTATAAGAAGAACTTTTTTGGGCGAGCAAAGACCACCATATTTTTTTTGCTTGATGACAATCTTGGGGAGTACCAACCCAAATGATGATTTGAGGGGAGGCACAACCATTCTGATCAACGTGATAGGTATCCATATAGAAATGGTGTATTGCCGTTTCTTGAGATTCGTGTGATAGTTGTAGTAATGTTTGGGCATAGATAATGGCAATAGAAGAGCGATCCCTAAATACGAGTTCTATAGCATGGGGAGGTAAGGGAATTTGTCGTATATTGGTTAATGTTGTATCACTTCCCCAGAGGATGCGACAGTCACAAAGACGAGAAAAGTATGCCGTTAGAGTTGGGTCTTTATCGTATAAAATAAAGGCATTTTGTTGTTTTAAAGCGGCGTATTGTGGTTGTTGCAATACTGTTTGCAGGATGGTGATGACTTGTTGGGCATGGTTGTATATACGAGGAGAAATACGGATGATATTGCCATTACCACTTAATAAGGATAAGAGAAAGCTATAGGCGAAAACTGTGGGTATATTACTAGGTGGAATATGGAATGATAAGCCGCGTCCCAAGCGATAGTGAGGTTGTTGTAAGTTGGTCTGCCATTTTTTTATTTGTTGAGGGCGTAACCAAAAAGCTAGGCTTTTCCAATCAGGTGATAAAGAAGGATTTTTTGATAATTGGGTTCTGAAGTCAGCAATAAAGGATTGGACGATGGGAGAAAATGGTACAGCGGGAATCGTTTTTTGCGGGATGTGACCAGCTAATAGTTTATAGGCGTTATCGATAGACATCACTACACCCCCTTAGTTCGGTATGTGGAATGCGTCCTAGGACATTAAAATATTTACCTTTTCGGCCACAGGGACAATCATCTATGCCTAGAAGAATTCCTCTATCTTCGGTAAGGATACTATGCCCAGGGTAGGCCGTTGCTAAGGGTGTTAGTACTTGGATTATACCTGTTTCGTTTGTTTTGCAGGGCACAAAGGTTTGAGGATGGCGTATAATGATATCGGAGAATATTGAGGCATGAAGGTGACCATATTCGCACTCTATATAAATACAGCCTGTTTGTTCAGCCATGCCATAATAATTATAAATATGGCGTAGTTGGGTTTGATTTTGTAAATTTGTTTTAAATGTATTAGGAGAAACGGCAATGTGGGACATTTTTTTCCAACCTCCTCCATGGATCAGGATAGCATTAGATAAATCTAACGTATACTGACATTGGTGTAAAGCTTCATAAAAATAACGCCATATCATAAAAGTAAAACCAAAAATAAAGAATGGTTGCGTAGCATATTGCTTTATTTCATTTAATACATCCATATTTAAGGATAAATCTGGATGGAGGGCAAAATATTTTTTCTTGGCGAATAGAGAAAAACCTAAAATGGCAGCACTACGAGCATTAAAACTTTCTCTGTTTGTTAGTACTTCTGGGGTATCTATAATAAGCATGGGTAAGCGTTTGCTCCCTAGTATTTGTTGACCTAAAACGCATAGCACTTGTTGTTGTATTTGGGCATTTTTTTGATCCAAATAGATATGAGATACCGCTTGTCCTGATGTTCCAGACGAAGTAATTATTTTAAAAACATCTTTGTCAGGAATACTTTTTAGCGTCATATTTTTAAAAATAGATATAGGAATAAAGGGTATTTCTGATAAGGTTGTAGCTTTTTTATAATTAAATATTTGGAGTGCGTGGTTATAAGGGGGGCACTGGTGACGATGATAGTCTGTTAATTCATTTAAATAAGGAAGATAAAGGCTTTCTTTTTCTTGTTGGGAAATGTGATAGGGGGAAAAAGAAAGCCAATTTTCATAGTCCGTAAGCATGTTTTTGTTCCTCCGTAAGAATAAAGTGGGAACCATGACCAGGATAGGTGAGTAAAGAGAGGGGTAAGGACTGCAAGCGAGGTCTGCCCTTTTTTTCATATGCCAGGGGATCGCCACCAGGTAGACGAGTAATTACTTGTTCGCCTGGAATAAAATAATCACCGGAAAATAAAATGGAATGATCAAAGATAAAACAAGTGCTACCTAAGGTATGTCCTGGTACTTGGAGGCAGGCACAGTGATAAGAATTCCATGTAAAGGTATGCGTATTGACAAAGGTAATATCCGCAGGGGCACAGGTGAATTCGGGATAAGGGGTGGTACATAATTGATGGGTACGAAAATATAAATACGTTTCCATAATGTGACTCATATTCCGTTTGCTATTTTGAATACCGTTACTACAATCAGTACTGGCTAATACAGGGCAATGATATATTTCGCGGAGACGATTTAAGCCAGAAATATGATCACAGTGTTCATGGGTTAGGAGAATTAACTCAGGATATAAATGATTTGCGGTAAGATGAGATATAATCGCATCGGGAAGATTAGGATCAATAATAAGGGCGTGTTGTTCCATAGAAATGATATAACAATTGCTAGTCGTTAGCGGATCGGTTATACAGGCGATGTGATTTGCTAAGATGTTCATTTATATGTCTACACCGTATTTGCGTAAAATGTCTAATCCTTTTTCAAAGGAACTAAAGGCTAATACATCGGGCGTGTCAATTGAAATATCAAATGCTTCTTCTATATCCTCCATTAATGTCATATGACCTAACGAATCCCATGTTTTGATGCTGCGGTATTTTAAACCGGGTAATTCATTTTCTGTTACTTTTAAAATAGTCATAAAAATTTTTTTATATGTTTCTAAATTTGTCATAATAAAACCTCGCTTTTATAAATAAATATGTTTTTAGGAAAGTGACAACGAATATGTCCACGTAATAGAGGCACATCCGTATTGGTATATCCCGTGCAAGATAACAATCCGCTGTATTGGCGTTCCTTTTCTAGTAGGGACTGTAATTGCAAGGTTATTTTGATGGTTTGCGGAACTTTCATAGATAAGTAAAAAGATAAAGTCTGTTTTACTGTTTGTAATTCTGGATGGGGATATAATGACTGCAATGTTTGTGTTATGAGCATGATAAAGATTGCTTTTGGTATCATGGGATTTTCTCTCATGATGGGGATAGTTTTTCCAATAAGTGTATTGTTAAAAGCGTGATAATCTTGTAGTTGTTTCCATGTAAGTGGGTAAGATTGTGTATACGTTTGATGTAAGAAAATAGGAATGCTTGTGGGAGGAAGTTTTTTTTCTAGAGAGTCTATAGACAAATCAAGGGTATTTAATTGGTGTGGAGAAGTAATGAATTTAACTTGTTTTGTTAATAACGCAGTTACTTCTGGACATGTGGTAGGACAGCCGCAAATGACCAAACATATATCGCAATATTGCGTTTCCGGATCATAGATATAGGTATAGTGCGGATGATTTTTTATAAAGTTATTTACTGCTTGTGTGCGGTTGTAACGGCAATTACAGCCTCCACAATATTTTATTCCCACATTCATGAGTGTTTCGCACCTTTAGATTTTTGTAACATTTGTTTGGCTGTTTCGATTAACGAAGCACTTACGCCAAAGGCTAATTGTACGCGTTTGACTTCTGGAAAATGCTCTTGCACGGTTTGTGTGATTAATTCCTCTGTAGTTATTAACGCGGAAGGACAGCCGCTGCATTGTCCTGTAAGACGAATATGTAGATGGTTGTTTTCATATGAAATAATTTCTACATTTCCTCCATGTGATTGGAGGGATGGTCTAATTTTTTCGTTAAATAAAGATTCCAATTGTGTTAATGTAGGCATCAGAAAACCTCCTTTTAGTATTTAATAAAATATATGCAAGATTTGTGCCAAATAACAGATGAGGTAAAAAACAGTAGTACAAAGAGAGATACATCAGCCTAATAGAAAATAAGTTTCATTACCGTTTCAATTGTGAAAAAAATATCTTGATTGTTTTAAAAATGCAACAAGATAAATCGAATTTTGTTTTAAAAATAGAATTATATACATGAAAAAGTCATATATATATAGGAATTATATATATGACTTTTTAACATGAATAACGTGAAAAAAATGCATGAAAAAGAAAAGAAATAAGCGAGTTGGCACAATTTTTGCATATACATTAGTGACGCACTAATAGAGTGCTATATAAGCCGTTATATTTATAGAGAGGATGATTAATATGGCATTAATGACAGGTGAACAGTATGTAGAAAGTATGAGAAAATTGAACATGCAGGTGTATATGTTTGGAAAGAAAATCGAATGTCCCGTAGATGATCCGATTTTACGTCCATCATTAAATTCTGTGAAAATGACTTATGATTTGGCCCAGTTACCAGAATATCAAGATTTGATGACCGCTGTTTCTCCTTATACGGGAAAACGTGTGAATCGATTCACGCATATTCATCAAAGCACACAGGATTTGATGAATAAAGTGAAAATGCAACGGTTATTGGGACAAAAAACCGCAGCATGTTTTCAACGTTGTGTAGGGATGGATGCATTTAATGCTGTATTTTCCACTACGTATGACATTGATAAGAAATATGGTACTACCTATCATGAAAATTTTAAAAAGTTTTTATTAAATGTACAAGAGCTTGATTATACTGTAGATGGTGCTATGACAGATCCGAAAGGTGATCGTGGGTTGGCACCGCATGCACAAGCGGATCCAGATTTATTTTTACATGTTGTCGAAAGACGTCCCGATGGCATTGTGGTTCGTGGAGCAAAAGCACATCAAACTGGTTTTATTAATTCGCACGAAGTTATTGTTATGCCGACAATGGCTATGGGTGAAGATGATAAAGATTATGCAGTTGCTTTTTCATGTCCAACTGATGCTGAAGGTATCTTCATGATTGTTGGTCGGCAATCTTGCGATACTCGTAAATTAGAAGGGGCTGAAATGGATACAGGCAACCCTACTTTTGGTGGTATGGAAGCATTGGTTATTTTTGATGATGTATTTATTCCGAATGATCGAATTTATTTAAATGGTGAATTTGAATTTGCTGGTGTCTTGGTAGAACGCTTTGCTGGATATCATCGTCAATCTTATGGCGGTTGTAAAGTTGGTGTAGGTGATGTCTTGATTGGTGCTGCGGCAGTAGCAGCTGATTATAACGGATGCCCGAAAGTATCGCACATAAAGGATAAAATTATTGAAATGCAGCATTTAAATGAAACCTTATTTGCTTGTGGCATTGCGTGCTCTGCTTTAGGTACAAAGACGGAATCAGGAAATTATTTGATTGATTTATTGTTAGCGAATGTATGCAAACAGAATGTTACTCGGTTCCCCTATGAAATAGTTCGGTTAGCGGAAGATATTGCAGGTGGATTAATGGTAACAGCACCATCTGAAAAAGATTTGCGTGATCCCAAGATTGGACCGTATGTTGATAAATATTTACGTGGGGTTGCTTCTGTATCTACGGAAAACCGGTTGAAAATTTTACGTTTAATTGAAAACTTGAGCTTGGGAACAGCGGCGGTTGGTTATCGTACAGAATCGATGCATGGAGCTGGTTCACCACAAGCACAACGGATTATGATTTCGCGACAAGGCAATTTACGTATGAAAAAGGCGTTAGCTAAAGAAATTGCACATATTAAAGAATGAGCCTAGACATTTGTTATCAGCATAGTTGACGTAGTCTCAAGCATACTGATGACACAGTATGCTTGAGACTTATTTTTAAAAAGGATGTGAGTAATGTGCAGGATTGGAAAGAAAAATATGCAGGAAAAATAGTATCTCCTGCAGAAGCGGTAAGTCATGTTAAATCTGGAGATAAAATTGTTTTTTCTCACGCTTGTGGAGAATCTCAGGTGTTAACGGAGGCATTGGTTAAACAAGCTGACCGATTGAAAGACGTAGAAATTATTCATATGGTAGCGATGGGTGCGGCGAAATATTGCTTGCCTGAAATGGAAGGCCATTTTCGGCATAATGCGTTATTTGTAGGGGCGACTACACGGGAAGCGGTAGAATCGGGGCGAGCTGATTATACGCCTTGCTTTTTTCATGAAGCACCGCGGTTATTTACAGATGGTACGATTCCCGTTGATGTAGTTATGTTACAAGTAAGTGAACCAGATGAAAATGGCATTTGTTCTTTGGGGATTTCTGTTGATTATACGCAAGCTGCTGCAAGTGTAGCTACATTAAAAATCGCTCAAATTAATAAGAATATGCCTTATACCTATGGCAATGGTATTCATTTAGATGACTTAGATTATTTGGTTATTAAAGATGAGCCGATTATTGAATTACCGCCACCTAAAATAGGGGAAATTGAACAGCGTATTGGTGAACATGTAGCTTCGCTTATTCAAGATGGAGATACACTTCAACTAGGGATTGGTGCGATTCCCGATGCGGTATTATCCTTCTTAGGCGATAAAAAAGATTTAGGTATTCATTCGGAAATGTTTTCGGATGGGGTTGTTGATCTAGCGGAAAAAGGAGTTATTACGAATCGCAAAAAAAGTTTAGATCCAGGAAAATTCCTTTCTTGTTTTTTAATGGGTACGAAAAAGTTATATAACTTTATTGATCATAATCCTGATGTTATTATCAGACCCGTAGATTATACGAATGATCCCTTTGTAATCTCTCAAATTGACAACATTATTTCGATTAATTCAGCGATGCAAGTAGACCTGATGGGGCAAGTAAATGCTGAAATGATTGGATTGCGTCAATTTAGTGGCGTAGGCGGACAAGTTGACTTTGTTCGGGGTGCAGCAAGAGCTAAAGGGGGCAAAGCGATTATTGCAATGCCATCGACAACGGGTAAAACTAAAAAAATATCAAAAATAGTGCCCTTACTTGATCGTGGGGCTGCGGTTACTACTTCACGTAATGATGTGGACTATATTGTGACGGAATTTGGGATTGCTGCATTACATGGAAAAACGTTACGGCAAAGAGCAAAGGCATTAATTGCGATAGCTCATCCTGATTTTAGAGCATCGTTAGAAGAGGAATTTAACGCACGGTTTGGGTTGTAAAGGAGGAATAATTATGTTTGGACCTATGTTTGCACGAAAAGCAGGGGAGATTCAACCAGGTATTAAGTTACCTATATTTAATTTAGTATTTCGGTTACCATTTATACATTATCGGTTTGAATGGCCTGATTATGTTCAAGGACTATTGTTATGTGCGGTTTGTTTAGGGATTATTCCTGTATTACAAGAATATTTAGGGATGCCCTTTGAAATAGCTATTACGATTGTTATTATGAATGGTTTTTTGTATACATGGCACGCCCATTTGGGTGATCCTGTTGTACCTGGTTGGATCACACCGGCTATACCATTGTTACTATTGTGGCTGTCAGGTTTTTCACATGAAACGGCCGATCGGATGCATGCACTTATCGCCTTTGAATTTGAATTAGGGATTTTGACTTTTTTCTTAGGTGCTACAGGTTTAGCAAAACGTGTGGTTGATTTAGTTCCAGATGCTTTAAAATCAGGCATTTTAATTGGAGCGGGTATTGCAGCGGTTCGCTTAGTATTCAATACGGGAGGAAGTTTTGATAAATATCCCTTGACTATTGCCGTAGCGGTAGGTTTTGCTTTTTACTGTTCCTTTAGCAATCATTTTAAAGGAATTATGAATAAAAATCGCATATTTCGTTTGATTTCTGATTTAGGGTTATTGCCAGCGATGGTATTAGCCGTTATTATTGCTCCTTTAGTGGGAGAATTGCCGTGGCCATCGATAGAATGGGGATTTACACATCCGCATTTTATAGAGGTATTCACGCAATGGAGCCCTTTTGCCGAACGCATTGGTTTTCCATCTTTAGATTATTTTATTTCGGCCGCACCGTTGGTTATTGCTACTTATGTGGTGTTGTTTGGTGAACTCATTCAAGCGGATGCTTTAATTGATGAAGCAAGAGAGTTTAGACATGGGGATGAAAATATTCATTTTGATGCCAATCGTAATAATGTTATTGTGGGTGCTAGAAATATGGTTATGGCTTTAGCTGGCCCAGATTTATCCATGTGTGGTCCTTTATGGGCAGCGATGCAAGTGGTTATTTGTGAACGGTATAAGCATGGACGTGAAGCTATGGATAGTTTAATTGGTGGTGTTGCTTCTTTTAGATTAGGCACATTTACCGGTTATTGGCTATCGCCAATTGTTAGCTTTGTTAAACCTGTGTTGCCTATTGCCTTAGCATTGACGATGCTTATTCAAGGATATGTAGCGGTACGAGTTGGCGTGTTGCGTGCAAAAACGTTTAATGATCTAGGGGTAGCAGGTATTATTGGCGGTGTTTTAGTATCGCGAGGTGCAGCTATGGCCTTAGGCGTAGGTATTGTATTGTGTTTGATTATATATGGACGGCATTTTTTTGAACGAAAAATTCATTTGTATAACACGAAAGGAGACCCGCTATTTAATATTGCAGCTCAACATGAGCAAGAGAAAGGCGTTTAGTCGTAAATAGGTGAGCGTATGCAATATTATGGTGATTTATTAAGACGATTACAAAGGGAAAATCATACAGAAATTTGTCGATTTTTTGTTAAGACTTGTTTACAGCAAGTGAAACAGTATAGTCAGTCGGATAATGAAAAGCGGTTTTTTATGATGTGTGCTGTCTCGGCTAATGATAGCATTCATAAATTTTTAGCACAGCAAAAATGGAAAGCGACAGGATTTTGGCAGCATCGTTTGTATTTCTCTTCCGTAAAAAAAGAAATTCCTTATGTAGTAAAAGCCTATTTATCTTGTCTTTTACTAGTGTTAGGAAAACAGAAATCGTTAATTCTACAAAAGACGGGATTGACAGAAACCTTATTTATTCAGAAATGGGAGTTGTTATTCCAATATGACGTGGAGGATAAGCACCTATTTAATGAATTTTGTATGATTGTACAAGAATTGAATGGACGAGATATATTATTTAGTCGTTTAAGCAATTTATTGTATGAAAAGCTGAAAGGAAAGCAGATGTTGGCACCTTTGTCTAGTCAACAGAATAATACGTATATACAAGAGCTTATAGGGGAAGATGCGTATATTATTATGTGTAGATTACAGGAAATGATATAAATGAAAGGTCTTTTGTGGGGATCTACCTATAAAAAATACCAGGTACAAGACGTCGACT
>NZ_AFUG01000031.1:0-12621 GCF_000221545.1 Megasphaera sp. UPII 135-E | reverse complement strand
TAAATACGTTACAGCAACAGTGAATGATACCGGTCTGACACTGGGGCTTAATGAAAATACCCTGAACAGCCAAATCAAAGATCAAATCACGAATAATACTACTGTAAAAGGTAAGATGTCTGCATGGAAACTCAAAGCTACCGGTGATACAGCAGAACAAGAAATCAAAGACGGAAACACCGTTACCTTTGCCGTGGCAGAAGCCGGTAAAGGACTGACCGTAAGCCGTGACGGAAACACGATCAAGTACGGTATTGACGGAAGTAAGATTGATTTTAGTAATAATGATACGGTTAAGACGATAAATGGAAATATTACCACCTTGCAATCAGGATTCACTATTCAAGACGGAGCTACTTCGACGCCAGGAAAGAAAGTAATCAAAGCGAAAGACACAATTACATTTAAGGGTGATAGCAATATTACAGCGGCAGTCGGTACAGATGGCAGTGTAACGTATGGATTAAATAGTGCATTGACAAATATGAACAGCATTACCTTTGCAGCTCCGACTCCGGCACCGGGTGCCACAAGCAAGGCACTTACCATTGACGGTACAGCAGGAACGATTACAGGATTGACGAATACGACATGGAATGCAAATGCTATTACATCCGGTCGTGCTGCAACGGAAGATCAGTTGAAATCTTTATCCGAGACAGTGAGCAGTAATGCTTCCGGTTCGACGGATTATCAATTAGTGAAAGCCGGTACGACAACGACAACAGACGGAAACGGTGTATATACGCCGGGGACAGATGGAAAGATAGATTTATTAGTTCAAGATAAAAAGCATAAGGGTAATATAGAAACGATTACAATTTCCGATGTGGCAAAGCAAACTGAATTAGTTAAGGTACAAAAGAAATTAGAAGAAGGGTTTACGGTAGGAGAAGCCGGAGAAGCCGGTAAAGACGGGAAAGTGGAAGTTATCGGAAAAGACGGAAGCTCTGTTGTTATCAACGGTAAAGACGGCTCTATCGGCTTGAACGGGACAAATGGACAAAACGGTCTTTCCATTCGCGGTGAAAAAGGTACCGAAGGGAAACCGGGTGTAGACGGCACGACAACCATTAAACGCATTGTCATTGCCGATCCGACCGGACAGAATCCGCATTCTGTGGCTACTTTGGATGACGGCTTGAGATTTGCCGGCAATGTAGGAAACTTCTACTCCAAACTGAATGAAACCGTGGAAATCGTCGGTGGAGTTACGGTAGGAGAACATGAAAAAGCAGAAGATAAACTGACCGATGAAAATATCGGTGTAGTGGCTAATAAAGAAGCCGGGAAGAACGGTAAACTGGATATTAAACTGGCGAAGAATTTGAAGGATTTGTCAAGTGCTACGTTTACCAAGACCGTTAAACATGGAGATAAAGAGGAAACTACGAGTACCGTTATTAATGACTTGGGAACGACGGTTACGGATAAAGACGGCAATACCAATCAAACGACTGCCGGCGGTACGGTCATTCAGAATAAAGATGGCAAAGAAAGGGTAGAAATTACGAAAGACGGTATTACCATTACGGACGTCGAAGATGGAACACTTGATAATCCGAAAAAGAAGATTTCTTTAACGAAGGACGGATTCAATAACGGAGGCAATAAAATTACCAATATTGCTGATGGAGAAAAGGATTCCGACGCCGCTACAGTAGGACAAGTAAATGCAGCTAAGAAAGCAGCAATGGATACATTAGAAGCAGGCTTTGATGTTAAGGCAGGAAATGTAACAGGAACTGTTTCCTTGAAAGCTAATGCAAAACCGACTATTGAATTTTTGTCAGCCGGGAACGGCTTATCTGTTGATTTGTTGACGGATGCAACAACGCATACACAAAAAGTTATTTATCGCTTATCGGATACACCCGTATTTGGTGAAAAAGCAGTACCGGGAGAAGCTGGTAAACCGGGTAAAGACGGGAAAGTGGAAGTTATCGGTAAAGACGGAAGTGCAGTCGTTATCAACGGTAAAGACGGCTCTATCGGTTTGAACGGGACAAATGGACAAAACGGTCTTTCCATTCGCGGTGAAAAAGGTGACGAAGGGAAACCGGGTGTAGACGGCACGACAACCATTAAACGCATTGTCATTACCGATTCGAACGGACAGAATCCGCACTCTGTGGCTACTTTGGATGACGGCTTGAAATTTGCCGGCGACAGCGGAGAAGCTATTGCGAAGAAATTGAATGAAACCGTTACTATTTCCGGCGGTGTAACAGATGAAACCAAGTTGACTGATAAGAACATCGGTGTGGTGGCTAAAGATGGAAAGCTTAATGTAAAATTAGCCAAGAATCTCACCGGGTTGGAAAGTGCTACGTTTACGGATAAAGACGGTAATACCAATAAAACGACTGCCGGCGGTACGGTAATTCAGAATAAAGACGGCACAGAAAAGGTAGAAATCAAGAAAGACGGTATTACCATTACGGACGCCGGAGATGGTACACTTGCTAATCCGGGAAAGACGATTTCTTTGACGAAGGACGGATTCGATAACGGAGGCAATAAAATTACCAATATCGCAAACGGCACAGCTGATAACGATGCGGCTACGGTAGCTCAGGTTAATGAAGTAAAAAATACTGTTGGTAAAGATATTTCTAAACTTAAAGCCGGGTTTAATATTAAAGATGAAGGAACGGGAACAAGTAATGTAACCTTAGGCGGTGATACAGCACCGACTATTGAATTTGCCGGCGATGGAAATTTGACATCGAAGGTAGAACAAGGAAAGATTACCTACAGCTTGAATAACAAAATTACTATCGGCGATAAGAAAGTCACCGTAGATGGAACGACAGGAACGATTACGGGACTGACGAATACAAAATGGGATAGTAAGAATATTACATCCGGTCGTGCTGCTACGGAAGATCAGTTGAACGATGTTCAAGCTTCCGTGCAAAAAGAAATAAAAGACATAAAAAAATTAAGTGATAAAACTGTGACTTACAAGGATAAGGAGAAGAATGAGATTGCTCTTGCCGGGAAAGATGGGACGAAAATCACCAATTTGAAAGATGGAGATATTTCTAAGGATAGTAAGGATGCAGTCAATGGCGGACAACTGTTTGCAGCCAAGAATGATTTGCGTTTGAAAGAAGGAACTGTTTCCTATGACGAAAAGACAGGAAATGGGGTAATGACACTTACGCAAGGAGATGGAGAAACAGCTAACAAAGTTGAAGTTAAAGGGTTGCAGAATACGTACACAGCAAGTGGTCGATATGATGAAAAAGGAAAGAAAATCGAATTTAAGCGCAACGATGGCAAGCTGTATAATGTTGATATGAGTCCGCTTGTTAATGGTATTCAGCAAGGCATGAATGTGTTGCAAGATAAGGTAGTTCGTGCTGGTGCAAGCTCGGCCGCATTAGCTAGTTTGCATCCGCTGGAATATGATCCTGATGATAAGTGGGATGTAGCGGCAGGTGTTGGCAACTATATGGGTGCTAACGCCGTGGCTATTGGTGCTTTCTATCGGCCTAATGAAAATACGATGTTCTCGATGGGAGGTTCTTTCGGTAGTGGACATAACATGGTGAATGCAGGCGTATCCTTGAAAGTAGGGAGAGGCATTGCCCTTATATCAACGAAAGCTGTGATGGCACGAGAAATTATTCAGTTGAAGGAAAATAGTGTTGTGAAAGATGAAGAAATTCGCTATTTGAAAGAAAAAGAAGCAAAACATGAAGAACAGATACAGCAATTGATGGCAATGGTTACGGCTTTACAACAGAAAAAATAGGTTGTTTGGTAGTAATGAGAGCTAGTCGATAGCAAAGGAAAAACCCACGGAAAGGAATTTTTTCCGTGGGTTTTGTTTTGCGAAAGTGAACTTTATGGTAGTACAAAAAAAGCAGATACCTTGTAAAAGGAATCTGCTTTTTTTTGTAGCTTATTTAGAATACAATTCGACAATTAGTGTTTCATTGATTTCTACGGGGATTTCATCCCGTTCAGGCATTCGTGTTAAGGTTGCTTCAAAGCCATCGAAGTTCTTTTCGATATAAGGAAGATCGAAAGTTTTGATTTCTTGGAATGTCTTTTTGTACATTTCATTGTTGCGAGAAGCTTCTTTTAATGTGATAGTAGAACCAACTTTTACTGAAGCTGATGGAATATCACAACGTTTGCCATTTACTAAGATGTGCCCATGATTTACCATTTGACGAGCTTGACGCATGGAATTAGCAAAGCCAATACGATAGACGATGTTGTCTAAACGGCATTCTAATAATTTCAGCATGTTTTCACCAGTAACGCCATTCATCTTTTTGGCTTTATCGTAATAACGAACAAACTGACGTTCGAGCAAATTGTAATATGCTCTCAGTTTTTGTTTTTCTAATAATTGGGTTCCATATTCAGACATTTTTTTCTGACGTTGATCTTTTTTCACACGTTTTAGTGCTTTCGGGTGGCCGAATACATTCAGTCCAAAACGACGGCATTGTTTAAAACGTGCTTCTCTCCTCGTTGCCATTGTGCATTTCACCTCATAAATTTATTTTGTGCTATGTATAGTCACAATATGTCTAAGCATACCATAATAGAAAATGATTTGTCAATTGCTAAAGGTTGTTCTGAAGTGGTATTTATTTTTTTACACCAGGCGAACAATTGATAACGACATCTGTATAGGTAGTACCGCTTAGGTTGTGAATGATAGTAAAGTTTCCCTTGGTTTGAGGTATACTTTTGCGGAGTTTTTCGCTGTGCCAGTGTTGGGTGATCATTGTTATTGAGCCAATAACTTTTTTCTTGGTTGTGACGAGAGAACGATCGTCTGGTAATAAATCGTATTGTAAGGGATTTTTGCCATCTTGAGAAATCAAGGTAATAGAGGTGGCATGGTCGTTTTCAAAAATTACTTTACATGCTCCTTCTTGATATATTTTAAGGGTATTGCCTTGCGTATAGGGATGACCAAAATGGTGATTCCAAGAGGCAGGAGTAGCCCCTAATCCGTTAAGATCTGGTGATTTGTTCGATTGTTTGTGCTTGCGGAGATTGCGTGTTAGTGATGGGGTTTCTTCGTCATCAACGTTTTCTTTGTCTACGGTTGTACGGGAGGAGTGTTTCGATTCGGGGGAGGTTGTAGTATCTCTTTCGTGGCGAGAGGAGATGTCTTGGTGTATTTTTTTGATTGGTTCATCTGGTTTATTATCTGTGTAAGTAATGTTTTTACAGCCTGTGCAAGATAGGATGAAAAAGGTTAATAGACCAATGCATAGTTGTTTTTTCATGACAGCTCCTTACCGGCGGCGACGGTTGTCGCTACCTTTGTGTAATGTTTTATGTCGTTTGCTTTTGGTAGTTTGGTATGTTGAAGGAGGTAAGGTAGGGCGAGGGTTTTTCTTCTTTTTCCAGGTTTGGTGAGATTTCTTTACTTTTACTTGGCCCGTTGCAGTGTATTTGGTGATTGTCGCTTGGATGTGTTGCTCAATTCGGCGGACAGTCATTTCGTCCTTGGTTGTAGCATACATGATGGATAATCCCGTTTGACCTGCCCGTCCGGTGCGACCAATGCGGTGGATGTAGTAATCGACATCACGGGGAACATCATAATTAAATACATGGGTAATTCCTTCTATATCAATGCCGCGGGCGGCGATATCGGTGGTAACTAGTAATTGCGTTTTAGCTTTGGCGAAGTCCTTTAATACTTGTGTTCGTCTGCCTTGGGACATATCGCCGCGGAGTTCACTGACTAAAAAACCTGCTTGAATGAGTTGCCCCGCTAAGATGGAAGTACGTTCGCGCGTGTTGCAGAAAACCACGGCTAAGTAGGGGGACATTTCACGAATTTGTTGACATAAGAGGGATAATTTTTTTTCTTCTCGGATCATGTAAATGCGTTGTTCAATTTGTTCTAATGTAATGGTGTCGCCTTCTTGAATGGATAGGACGAGGGGGGCATTCATGTGTTTTTTTGCAAGTCCTTTGATTTTATCGGGAATGGTTGCTGAGAAAAAGAGTAGTTGACGACGTTTAGAGGTCATGCCGATTAAGGTATCTACTTCTTCTAAAAAGCCTTGTTGCAGCATTTGATCAGCCTCATCGACGATGATACGGCGTATACCGCTCAAATGGAGAGCTCGCCGGGTACAATGATCTAATAAGCGACCTGGCGTACCGATGATGAGATGAGGATGGCGGTGTAATTTTTGCAGTTGATTTTCGATGGTTTTACCGCCGATGAGATTTAACACGTCAATGTGCAATGGTGCACCTAAGGTTGTAGCAACGGAGGTAATTTGATTGGCGAGTTCTCGCGTGGGGGCAAGAATTAATACTTGCTCTTGGGACTGAGTGACTTGTATTTGTTGTAAGATTGGCAGAAGAAAAGCCAAGGTTTTGCCTGTTCCTGTTTGTGCACGGCAGAGAATATCTTTCCCCTTTAAGAGAGGGGGAATGGTTTGTTGTTGTACTTTAGTGGGAGTGGTAATACCTTGTTTTTTTAGGGTCTCCGTGAGGCATGTAATAAGGCCTAATTGCTGAAATGTATCGGTCATAGTGTATTCCTTTCTTTATATAATCTAGGATTATCTTTTTATTATACCAACTTGTTAAGCTAATGACTAGCATATCGCAAGTTGGCATAGCGTTGACAGTAGGGATAAAAAAGTATAAAATAACCATACGTAAAGAAAAAATCAATGATCAGGTGCAAGTACTTTTATTGTAGTTGTTACAGCGAGTCGGTGTAGGTGTGAGACCGCTATGGACGGGTAGAGGAAATGGACTTGGGAGATACGATTTGAAATGATAGTAAGAATCAACGGATCCGCTCCGTTAGGTGGGGACTTGATGAGTGAGCTATAAGCTAATCAGGGTGGTGCCACGGAAAGATCGTTCCTTTCGTCCCTATATGGAGGGGCGAAAGTTTTTTTTTTAGGAGGAAAGCATATGGCAGTTATTTTTTCGGGGATTCAGCCCAGTGGAAATCTTACATTAGGTAACTATTTAGGGGCATTGAGAAATTTTTCAAAGATGCAAGAAGAAAATGAATGTTATTATTGTGTGGTTAATCAACATGCGATTACAGTGCATCAAGAACCATCGTTATTACATCAACGGACGCGTGAATTGGCAGCTATTTATTTGGCATCAGGATTAGATCCGGAAAAAGCAACGTTGTTCGTTCAATCGGAAGTGCCGCAACATGCACAATTAGGTTGGATTATGACTACTTTATCGTATGTGGGTGAGTTAGAACGGATGACTCAATATAAAGATAAAGCGTCAAAGCAGGGCGATTCTATTCCAGCAGGATTACTTACATATCCTCCTCTTATGGCAGCAGATATTTTATTGTACCGAACGAATTTTGTGCCAGTTGGTGAAGATCAAAAGCAACATTTGGAAATTACGCGGGATTTAGCACAACGGTTTAATCGGTTATATGGTGAAGACATTTTTGTCGTACCTGAAATTTATTTGGGGCAAGGTGGTACACGGGTTATGAGTTTGCAAGAACCGACGAAAAAGATGAGTAAATCTGACGCTAATACGACCGCAACGATTTACGTGTTAGATGAACCAAAGGTAATTGAAAAGAAGATTAAACGGGCACAAACGGATAGTGAAAATTCGGTTCATTATGATGTGGTTCAAAAACCAGGCATTTCTAATTTAATGGACATTTATGCAGCACTTACCGATTCAACGCATGAAGAGGTAGAACGGGAATTTGCTGGACAGGGGTATGGAGCCTTTAAAAAAGCAGTGGCAGAAGCGGTTATTGCGGCTTTGGAACCAATTCAACAGCGATATGCTGCGTTGGTAGATGCAACGGAATTGGATGATATTTTGGATCAGGGAGCACGGAAGGCGGAAGCAAAAGCAGCTGCAACATATCAACGCGTGGTAGAGGCGATGGGATTGTATCGAAAGTAGGAGGAGACATGAGTCATTTTTTTGCGATTCTTTCGAGAATGAAGTTAATACGTCGGTGGAGTTTGATGTATAATCGTCGCAAAGAAAATGTACAAGAACATGCGTTAGAAACTGCTCTTTTGGCGTATCATTTGTGTGTCCTTCATAATACTTATTTTGAAGGACATGTAAATTGCGAACATGCAGCAGTGTTAGCCATGTATCATGATGCGACAGAGGTGTTTACGGGCGATATGCCGACGCCAGTAAAATATTTTACACCGCATATGCGACAAACTTACGGGGATGTTGAAAAGCAGGCAGCACTGCGGTTATTGTCTACGTTGCCACAAGAGTTGCAACAGGTATATGAACCCCTTATTTGTCAGCCTGAAGCGGATCCTGTGTGGCCTTTTGTGAAGGCCGCAGATATTCTTTCGGCATATTTAAAATGTGTACAAGAAGTAACGGATGGCAATCATGAATTTAATGATGCTTTTCAGACATTAGAAGCACGGTTACAATCTTTACATTTACCTGAAGTAACTTTATTTTTGAAAGAATATGCACCTAGTTTTCGTTTATCGCTGGACCAAATGCATAAAGTGTAAAACAAATAAAGGAATTTAGTTATATGAAGTAGAATATTAAGGTATGTGAAGTATAATGTAATCGCATATAATGATACAGAAGATGGAGGTTGTCACGATGACACTCAGTTTGTTTTGGTCGCGATATACGTTGGAATTGCGGGCACAACATATGCGCGAGGTAGATGAGCAGTATCATTATCTTATTGCTCGAGAACGGTGGAATTGGTTTTTGACCAAAATACCCGAATCGGAGCAGGTTAGGTTGTTGCATGGGCATAATCATGGCACAGAAGAATGGACTTGTCGCGTGTGGTTAGAGCATATGGTTGCGTGGGTAAAAGAACATCGATCTTCGGCTGTATATGCAGCAATTATAGAAAAAATGGCAAGAGAAAAAGAAAAAAGTATGGAGGCGTTGGAAAAACAAGTCGCTTATACGTTATCTGAAGAAGAATTGTGTTATTTTCAAAAAGCAGGATATTTTCAAGGTGTTTCCTCTAAGGAAAAAATCATACCTAGGTAGTATGCACAGGAGGTTATTTCTATGCGGAAAGGAAAGTGGTTTTGGGTAGGGGTAGTCAGTTTATTATTTTGTTTTTTTGCTAGTTTTGGTTCATCTACCCAAGGTGCTAGCGTACAAGTACTTACGTTGCAGGGACAGCTTGATGGTAGTCAGGTATCATTGTTGCAACGGGGATTGAAAAAGGCTGCAAAACACGGTGATAAGGCTGTTGTGTTGAATTTGGCATTACAAGGTGATGATATAAGAGCGGCACAGACCTTGAATAGTATTATTCGTGCTTCTTCGGTACCGACTATTGCGTATGTTACGATGGATGCGGGAAGTCGTATGAATACTATTGCGGCGTTGTCTTGTCGACATATTGTCATGTCGCCTCAGAGTCGTTTAGGTGGGGCAAAACAAGACTCGTTGGAGGATGCAACAAGACCGCAGTGGAATGAGTTGGCACAGGCACTTGCAACGTTAACTGGACGTAATGCACAAGTAGCTATGGCTCTAGTGGATAATCAGGTTGCTTATCCACCGTATTCGGCACAAGGTATGTTTTTGCGGCTTACGGCAGATCAGGCAAAAACATTGTCTATATCGGAAGGAACGGCAAAAACACTTGTTGATGCGTTGCATTTGTTTAGTTTAGATAATCTTCCTGTGTATTATGAAACACAAACGTGGAGCGATCGTCTATCGGGAGTGTTGCAAAATGATTATATTCATGTAATTATCGTGGTATTGATTGCACTGACGATTCTTGTGGAAATTAAGATGGCTGGTATTGGTATCGGTGTGATAACAGCGATTGTTATTGGTGGTATTTTATTTTGTTTTGGCGTGGAACCAGAATACGCAGATATACGAACGTTTATGGCCTTTGTTGTCGGGATATTGTGTTTGATGTTAGAACTAGTTATTCCTGGCGTAGGCATATTTGGTGTGATGGGTATCTGTCTATTATATGGTAGTTTATTCTTCTTTTTTGGAGCAACGGTTCACGCTATATACATATTGGCAATTGGTTCTGTTGTGGCAGCAGTTTTGTTTTATATCATCTTGCGTCGTTTGCCTAAAACGTCGATAACGGCTGATCTTATTTTGCATGAAAGAGAATTTGGAGATGTGGAGTATGCTACTAATGTAGATAATCATCGTTATCTTGGGATGACAGGTGTTTCTGTAACTACATTGAAACCAGTGGGGATGATAAAAATTAATGGCGAATTATTGGAAGCGGTAACACGGACTATGGTTATTGAGAAGAAACGGCCTGTACGAGTTATACGTCTAGAAGGTAATCGTTTGGTTGTTGCTGAAATAATTTAGTTTAGAGTACAGTAAAGGAGGCGTGTGTATGTTTATTATTTTTCCAGTGTTTATCATTTTTGTCGTTATTGTAGGACTTTCGTTGCTTTTGCATTTTGTTCCCTTAGGGTTGTGGATTTCAGCAATGGCAGCGGGTGTTCCTGTAGGCATTCATACGTTAATCGGTATGCGGTTACGGCGTGTTGTTCCGTCTAAAATTGTATTACCGTTAGTGAAGGCGAATAAAGCTGGGTTGGATATGAATGTAAATCAGTTGGAAGCACATTATTTGGCAGGTGGCGATGTAGATCGTGTGGTGGATGCTTTGATTGCTGCACATCGGGCGGCGATGGCGTTGACGTTTGCTCGTGCTTGTGCGATTGACTTGGCCGGACGCGATGTATTAGAAGCCGTACAGATGAGTGTCAATCCTAAGGTTATTGAAACGCCTTTTATTTCCGCAGTAGCACAAAATGGGATTGAATTAAAGGTACGGGCCAGAGTTACCGTGCGGGCGAATATTGAACGCTTAGTTGGTGGGGCTGGTGAAGCGACAGTTATTGCTCGTGTTGGGGAAGGAATTGTTACGAGTGTTGGTTCGGCAATGGATCATGCATCTGTGCTAGAAAATCCTGATGAAATTTCAAAAACGGTGTTAAATAAAGGGTTAGATGCAGGTACGGCATTTGAAATTCTTTCTATTGATATTGCAGATATTGATGTGGGGCGGAATATTGGCGCACGATTACAAACGGATCAGGCGGAAGCAGATAAGCAAATTGCACAAGCGAAGGCAGAAGAACGTCGGGCTATGGCTGTAGCGAAAGAACAAGAAATGCAGGCGTATACACAAGAAATGCAAGCAAAAGTGGTGGAAGCACAGGCAGAAGTGCCGTTGGCGATGGCCCAAGCTTTAAAAGAGGGAAATTTAGGTGTAATGGATTATTATCAAATGCAAAATATTATGGCGGATACGCAAATGCGTGATGCTGTAGCGAAGGCGGGCGTTCCTAAAAGTAAGGGGAAATCAGCTGGCGGAGAGAAGCCTAAGGGGAGTCATGATACGCCCCGTACAGAACAGTAGGTGAGCGTATGGATGTGATTTGGCAATGGTGGCATCACGTGCAGAATGCATCGGCGTTTTTTCCTATTTTGGTATTTTTAGTGGTTTTTTTATCGGATGCATTGCGGAAGAAACGGAGGTACAAGCCACGTAAGGGGCCTGTGCCTGTCCCGGAAAGGCGCTCTAAAGCAGGGCAAACAATGGTAGAGGAACCGGTGTTAGCACCTGTTCCGCCGGTGGTGATTCGGCCGACAACAACAGTTGTCATGCCTAGCCAAATGGTAGCACCAGCAACGGTAGCTACTACAACACATGTAGTGGTTACACCTGTGCGAAGAGAGGAACCAATAGAAGGGTGGCAAGAGTTGACACCAGAAACGCGTGATATTTATGCGGGATTGGTGTGGGCTGAATTATGGGAGCCACCGGTATCGCAACGATATCGGTATCGGCATAAATAGAAAAGGGGGATATTGATGATTGACGTAACGAAGCATTATATGGAGGGTTTTCCTTGTTTGCATGTATCGTGTGGACAACGCCCAAAAGGAGTTATTCTTTTTTATCATGGCTGGTCATCGAATAAAGAAAATCAGTTAGTACGTGCTCGTTTATTGGCAGCGTATGGTTATGATGTGATTATTCCGGATGCGGTTAATCATGGCGAACGGGGTACGTTAGATTATGACTCTCCGCGTTTATACGGTTCTTTTTGGAAAACTATTTTCCAATCTTATCGAGAAGTGACTTTATGGTTAAAGTATATTATTCATTGGAATCGTCGTGTTCCTAAAATTGTTATGGGACATTCGATGGGGGCGATTACCGCTCTGGGTATTATGACTTTTTATGATGAATTTTGTGCAGCTGTTGCTATCAATGGTACAGGTTGGTGGGAAGAAGCGGACCGACATTTTCATGAAGATTTAAATATTCCTCCTTTACGGACGCAACATGCGTTGGATATGAATTTCCGTGTGACTGATCCGTATCGGCATATGCATTTATTAAAAGGGCGAGCTATTTTAGCTTTGAATGGAGCGGACGATAAGACGGTTAATCCCCTTTCCCAACAGGGATATATGCAAGCTTTAGCAACGCATGAAGAGGTGCGGAGTTTGTATAAAACGTATGATGGGGTTGGTCATGTTGTGACGACAAATATGATGGGCGATGCCTTGGAATGGCTTGATAAAAACATTCCGCGGTATTAATAAAAAAAGCAATTTCATGGTTAACATGAAATTGCT
>NZ_AFUG01000032.1:0-91411 GCF_000221545.1 Megasphaera sp. UPII 135-E | reverse complement strand
ATATATATTAAGCAATAATTATATAAGATATATGCAAGGAACAAAAATAATTGTACGGATACACTACAGAGAGAATAGGGGTAGCTGAGAACCTGTTTAGATTATGTATCAACAATGATGCCTTTGGGAGCATGCTGAGTGAATACGAGTAATTCAGTACGGTAACACCCGTTATGTGTGTAGAGATTATGGTATTGCCATAAAACAGAGTGGAATCGCGGGCCACCGTCTCTGTAGGGACGGTGGCTTTTGTTTATATTAGGGAGGATTACAGATGCGAGATTTATTTGTATATAACACATTGACACGAAAAAAAGAATTATTTAAACCGCAAACACCAGGACATGTAAATATTTATGTATGTGGGATTACCCCTTATAATCATTCTCATATGGGAAATGCTCGTCCTTTTGTGACATGGGATGTAATTAAACGGTATTTAAAACATTTGGGATATGAAGTAACACATGTTCAAAACTTTACTGATGTTGATGATAAAATTATCAATGCGGCTAATGGAGAAGGTGTATCATGGGATACGATTGCTAATCGGTATATTGCGTCTTATTTTGAAGTAATGGATGCATTGCATGTTCACCGCGCCGATATATATCCGCGTGTTTCTGAACATATGGATGCAATTTTTACCATGATTCAAACGCTAATTAATAAAAATATCGCTTATGTATTAGATAATGATGTATATTATAGTGTAGAAAAGTTTGATGGGTATGGTAAATTAAGTGGTCGCTGTTTAGATGATATGATGGCAGGAGCACGTATTGAAGTAAATGACAAAAAGAAACACCCTATGGATTTTGCTCTTTGGAAGGGAGCTAAACCAGGAGAACCAGCTTGGGATAGTCCGTGGGGAAAAGGTCGTCCTGGTTGGCATATTGAATGTTCTGCTATGAGTCATCAATATTTAGGTAATTCATTTGATTTTCATGGAGGGGGTAGTGATTTAATATTCCCGCATCATGAAAATGAAATAGCTCAATCAGAAGCATGTTTTGGACATGAACCGATGGTTCGATATTGGTTGCACAATGGATTTATTACTATTAATTCTGAAAAAATGAGCAAATCTTTGCATAATTTTTTCTTAGTTAAAGATGTTTTAGCTTATTACAAGCCTGATGCTGTACGATTTTTCCTTATTTCCAATCATTACCGCAGTCCTCTTGATTTTAGTGATGCTCGGTTAAAAGAAATGACTAGAAGTTTAGATAGAGTGCGTACATCCATTGTAAATGTATTAGCCTTATTGAATATGCCTACTGGTTCAAAATCGGCGGAAGCGGATAATCTGTTACAGGATGCAAAGCAAATTATGGAAGATTTTGAAACAGCTATGTGTGATGATTTTAATACGGCTTTAGCAAGTGCAGGGATTTTTGAATTGGCAAAAAAAGTAAATATTTATCACCAAGCAGTGGCACAACAAAAAGTAGCGGTAGATTCATCTGTTGTAACGGAAGTTAAACGTATTTTTAGAACGATGACTGATATTTTAGGTATTTTAGAGGATGCATGGCAAGAACAATCAGACGATGTAAAACAAACGGAGTATGCTGCTTTAGTTGAAACGATTTTAGATATTCGTAATGAATGCCGTGCTAATAAACAGTATGAACTAGCCGATTCTATTCGCAATAAATTAACTGAATTAGGCATCATAATTGAAGATTCGCCGCAAGGAGTACGGTGGAAAAAATGAAATTTGCACATTTGCAAGCACTCAAGCAAAAAGCATATCAAGCATTTTTAGAAAATCAGGTATTTGATAATTCTTCTAAAGATCCTGCCGCTTTTGATTCTTTATCCTTAGCCTTTATTGGCGATGCCTATTATTCATTATGTATGCGAAAAAAATTAATCACTTTAGGCATCCCTCATGTTCAGGTTACGCATTTGTTGGCAGCAGAATTTGTTTCCGCAAAGTGTCAATCATTTGTGTACCGGCATATGCAAACGATGTTGACTGAAATGGAGAAAAAAGTTTGTTTGCGTGCCAGAAACGCTCATTCACAAGTACCTAAAAGTGCTTCTGTTCAAGAATATAAGGAAAGTACGGCGTTAGAAGCTTTATTGGGATATGTTATCATCGCTCAACAAGAAAAACGAAAAGATGAATTGATGAAACAAATTATGTTATATGTACAACAATATTGTGAGATGATACATGGTAGGAGTCGTCATGAATAAAACAAAAAACTGGATTATAGGAAGAAATAGTGTAAAAGAAGCATTACGGGCAGGACGAAAAATACGCAAATTATATATTACTAAAGGCCGGCAATCAAAAGGTATACAAGAGATTATTACGCAAGCAGAACAGGGACATATTCCACTGGAATTTATAGCGACCAAAGACATGGATGCGTTATTTCCTACGACACGTCATCAAGGTATTGCTGCTGAAAGTGAGCCTATCGTGATGGTTGGGATTGATTCTGTTTTAGCGATGGTGGAGGCAAAGGGGGAAACGCCTTTTTTAATATTATTAGATGGCATTGAAGATGTGCATAATATGGGAGCGATTATTCGTACAGCCGAATGTGCTGGGGCTCATTCGGTTTTAATTCCTAAGCATCGCAGTGCACCTATTAATGAAACGGTAGGAAAAACATCTGCTGGTGCTATTGAGTATATGCCGCTTGTTTCTATTGGTAACGTTACACAGACGGTACAACGGTTACAAAAAAAGGGGTTCTGGGTAATCGGTGCAGATATGTCAGGATCAATTGAATACGATCAGGCAGATATGACGGTGCCGTTAGTTTTAGTGATTGGTAGCGAAGGGAAGGGGATTTCCCCCTTAGTAAAGAAACACTGTGATCTGCTTGTGCGTATTCCTATGTTTGGACAAGTTAATTCTTTAAATGCTTCGGTTGCATCTGCTATATTAATATATGAGGCGGTTCGTCAAAGGAAGTAATAAGTAATGAACGAGTTATTTATTAGTGGAGACCATACACTTATTTACGTGTGGTCGTAATTGAAAAATATATAGTGAATCAATGGGGAATGCACAAGAATTAGTAATTAATATATTATCTGGGGATGAAAAAGTGGCAGTAATAAAAACGAATTATCTACCATTTAAAACAAAGTAATGCAAGCAGTCTTCTTGTTAAGCCTGTGCAGATAAAGAAGCGCTACGATTTTTTTGCGCTTATACTTATATTTGATATGTTTATTCATTACATGTGCAGGTTTAATCGTTATATTTATAGATAAATATAACGATTTATCAAAGGAGGTAGTGGGTGATGAAAGATTTACTTATTGTTGATGGGTATAATGTTATTCATGCTTGGCCAGAATTAAAAAAGACATACAGTGAATCGATGGAGCATGCACGAGATCAATTAATTGATATAATATCAAATTATGGAAAATTTAAAGGTATAAAAGTAATTATCGTATTCGATGCTATGTATACTGTGGCGGATGCTAATTCTTATACTATGGGAGATGACTGTGAAATTATTTTTACCGCGAAAGGAGAAACGGCTGATACGTATATTGAACGTTTAGCGTATATACAAAAAGATAAAAGGCGTATAGTATATGTAGCTACATCGGATGGTTTTGAACAGCAGCAAATATTATCAACGGGAGCATATCGCTTATCTTCACGTGAGTTACATGGAGAAATAAAACAAATGAAAAAAGAAATGGATTATTACAAGCATACGCCAGGAAGTATATCTCCAATACAAGGTTCATTTAATGAGTTAAAAGAAAATGTTCGGAATAAAGTAGTATTAGATAAATTGGAAAAGTTGCGGAGGCAAAAATGAATAATAAATCCCCTAAACAGAGAGAGCATCGACAGTCATTATTTCAACGATATACGGATGAAGAAGTAGTGACTATATTACAAAAAACATATAATGATGAAGCGATGGAATACATTGTTAAGAAGTATCGTAATTTTATTAAAGCAAAAGCGCGTACTTATTTTTTAGTTGGTGCTGATCGAGATGATATTATTCAAGAGGGGATGATTGGGTTATATAAGGCTACTCGTGATTTTCGTAAGGAAAAGAATGTTTCTTTTCGCTCATTTGCAGAATTATGCATTACTCGTCAAATTATTACAGCTATTAAAACTGCTACACGTCAAAAACATATTCCGCTAAATACTTATGTGTCATTAAGTAAACCAGTATATGAAGATGAATCTGTACGAAGATTAGAAGACATTATTATCGGAATTAAAATTATGGATCCAGAAGAATTATTTATTAGTAAAGAAAACTATACGGATATGAAAATTCATTTGGAATCACTGCTCAGTTCTTTAGAACAGCAAGTATTGCACTTGTATTTAGAAGGGCAATCATATCAAGAAATGTCGCAATCTTTGCAACGTCCTGCTAAATCTATTGATAATGCCTTACAGCGGATAAAACATAAAATAGAAGTATATTTGAAAAACAGGGACAACGAGTGTCCTTAAAAAAGTGTTGATAGAAAATAAAAATCAGTGTAAAATATTAGTATTGAGTGTGTTTGTTAAGGAGGAATATAGTGGTTACGGTATTGGAAATAATCGTTATTATATTAGCGCTTTTATTAATCGGTGTAGTCGTGGCACAGAAAAGCAAAAGTCAAGGTATGGGTGCTGGTTTCGGCGGTGGTGCAGAAGATTTATTCGGCAGTAGAGCTCGTGGAATGGATGCCTTGCTATCTAAATTAACAATTATTATATCAATTGTATTTGCTATTTTAGTGTTACTATTAGGTGGAATGTTGAATTCGTATTAAGAAATGGATGGCCTGCGGTTTTCCGCAGGCTTTTTTTCATAGGAGGTCATATGGAATTAGATCTTAGCTGTGCTATAATGACTATATGCCATACAATGGCACCTCAAGGGGCAACTGTTGAGGATTGTGCGGAACAATTACACCTGCGAGGAAATGAATTATCTGCACTTTTTAAGACGTTTTCAACGTTAATTGAAATGGGCAAACTTGTAGAAACGTCTTCTGATAGGTATATCGTTAGCAAATCAAATCCGTTTCAACGTATAGGCATTTATAAACAGTATACGAAACAATTTGGCTTTTTAACTTCAATAGATGGCGAAGAGGATATTTATATTGCCGAAGAAGATCGACAAACGGCAATGCATAATGATAAAGTATGTGTTCAATTAAGACCCGCTATACAGGGAAAACATAAGCGCTCTGGCCAAGTAATATCGATAATAGAACGGGCAAATGAATATATTATCGGTACGTTTCGTTGGGAGAAAAAAGGGGCCTTTGTTCAACCAGATGATGAACATTTGCAAGAGGATATTTATATTGCTGATACCTCAGATATTTCTATACGTACGAGTGCTCGCGTACTAGTAAAAATTATTAAATGGCCCCAAGCTCATCGTAAGGCTGTGGGAAAATTAATCGAATTAGTTGGCTATAAAGGAGATAAAGACTTAGATATTAAAATTATTATGGCCAAGCATCAATTGCCCACTGCTTTTTCAAAAGAAACGCAACAAGAAGCACTAAAAATAGATAAAACAATTATTCCCCAGTCAGAGCGTTATGACTTTCGCGATCGCCCCTTGATTACTATTGATAGCGAAGATGCAAAAGATTTAGATGATGCGATTGATGTATGTCGATTGGCCAATGGAAATTATCGTTTAGGTGTGTATATTGCTGACGTCAGTTATTATGTTGCGGATGGTAATGCGATTGATCAAGAAGCATATCAGCGAGGAACGAGCGTGTATTTAGTGGATCGGGTTATTCCTATGCTACCAGAAATATTATCGAATGATATTTGTAGTTTACGTGCTGGGGTGGATCGGTATGCAATGGCTTGTGTCATGGAAATTACACCACAAGGGGCCGTTATTCACGCAGACATAGTCCCAGCTATCATTCACGTAAAACGTAGATGTAATTATGTGGAAATTCGTCGTGCATTGGAAGAAAAAATTATTCCGGAGGATTTATCGGTTTTTATGCCTATGATAAATGAGTTAAAAGCATTGGCTATTGACTTAAAACGAATGAGAACTAAGCGTGGGGCCATTGATTTTGATTTTCCCGAATATAAAATTTTTCTTAATGAAGATGGAATTCCTTTGCGTGTAGAAAAAAGAGCTCGAACGATAGCAGAACAAATTGTAGAAGAGTGTATGTTAATTGCGAATGAAACGGTTGCGTCTTATTTACAACAAACTAAAAATCCTTCTATTTATCGGGTTCATGACTTACCAGAAGAAGAGCGTGTAGATATGCTATATCGGGTATTGCATACCTTTTCCTTACGCTTACCCAAGAGGGAACATATTACGTCACGAACATTTCAGCAAATCATTCAAAATTCACTGGGAACGGCAGCTGAAAAAGTAGTACAACTTCTTATTTTACGATCTATGCAACAAGCGTGTTATGTAACTGAAAATAGAGGGCATTTTGGGTTAGCTTCTTCGTGTTATACGCATTTTACTTCGCCGATTCGGCGGTATCCTGATTTAATGGTTCATCGTTTATTACGACAATATTGGCAACACGGGCGGTTAACTAAAAAAGAAAGTGACATGTCCTTAGATTATCATAGGCAGGCAGCATTACATGCGAGTGAACGAGAACGGATAGCCGCAGAAGCAGAACGCGAAACGATTAATTTAAAAAAGGCGGAATATATGGCTGCACACGTTGGTGAAACCTATACTGCTCATATTACAGGTATTACATCCTTCGGATTGTTTGTCGGATTAGAGAATGGTATAGAAGGCCTAATTCATATTTCCTATTTAACGGATGATTTATATTATTTTTCTGAAGAGTCGTATACATTACAAAGCCGATATGGAGGAAAAATATATCGATTAGGGGAAGAAGTAGAGGTTACCTTAGTCCGCGTAAATGTAGAAAAAGGTGAAATTGATTTTATTTTAGGAAAGATTGATAATATTCATGATCTTGAAAGAATTATCGTACAAAAGGAGAAAAAAGGAAAAAAACGAATTAAAAAGAAGTCTCGTCAGACTACTCATGATTTATTTCATGCTGTTACGCATACCAAAAATGCACACTATACTAATAGACATCGGCGGCGTAAAAACGGGATTCATAGGAGGAAAAAGGAGTGGCACAAGCAAAAATAGGCGTAAAATATATTGCCGATAATCGTAAGGCTAGGCATGAATATTTTATTCATGAAACCTACGAAGCGGGTATTGCTTTGACTGGAACTGAAGTAAAGGCATTACGGCAAGGAAAAGTAAATATAAAAGATAGTTTTTGTCGTATTGATAAAGGCCAATTACTATTGGAAGCAATGCATATTAGTCCTTATGAACAGGGAAATCGTTTTAATCACGATCCCTTGCGTCAACGTATTTTATTGATGCATAAATATGAAATAAATAGACTTTGGGGAAAAATAAAAGAAAAAGGTTATACCTTAATTCCTCTGAATCTATATTTCAAAAAAGGACGAGTAAAAGTAACAGTAGGTTTAGCAACAGGGAAAAAATTGTATGATAAGCGTCAAGCTATTGCTGAAAAAGAAGCGAAAAGGGAAGCCAATCGCCATTTCAAAGAAAACAATAGATAAAGGAGAGAGAGTATGAACACGAAAAAAAATATATTTATTTGTTATAAAAAATGCAGCACTTGCAAAGCGGTACAAAATATGTTGGATGAACAACATATTACTTATGAAATTCGTGAAATTGATAAAGACACACCGACACAGGAAGAGTTATTAACATGGCATAAACAGGCCGGGATCCCGTTGAAGCGTTTTTTTAATACGAGTGGATTAGTATATCGTAATTTAGGTCTAAAAGATAAATTAGCCACTATGTCTATAGCAGAACAACTTGATCTATTGGCGTCTAATGGCATGTTAATAAAACGACCTATTTTTTTAAAGGGAACGGATGTATATGTCGGAGCCGATGTCAAAAAATACCTTGCTTCACGGGAAGAATAATATAGGGCTAAGTATGTTATTCTGAAGGAGGTTTTGGTATGCATTTTGGTTTTCAAGCAACAGATACATGGCCGTTATTATTTATCATGAGTGGAGCAACGGCTTTAGCTATTTATTTAGAACAACGCTATACGTGGGCTTCAAAAATATCGGGGGCTGTTATTACGTTGGTATTAGCATTGGTATTGGTAAACATACATCTTATTCCGACACATGCACCTCTATTTGATGTTGTCGTTTGGGATTATGCTGTTCCGTTAGCGATTCCTTTATTATTATTACAAGCGAATATAAAAAAAATATGGAAAGAAACGGGGCGGTTATTGCTTATTTTTCTTATTGGTTCAGTGGGAACTGTGTTAGGAGCTTTTCTTGCCTCCTTTATTTTTTGCACACATATACCTATGGTAGCACCCATTGCAGGCATGATGACTGGTTCGTATATTGGCGGAGGTATTAATTTTGTTGCACTGTCGGCAGCATTTCATACGGATACATCTTTAGTTTCGTCAACCGTTGTAGCGGATAATTTAAATATGGCATTTTATTTTTTAGTTTTATTATCTTGTGCCAGTAGCCGTTTTTTACAAAAACACTTTGCACATCCACATATTGAGGCTGCATTAGTTATGGATATGACCAAGGAAGCAAAAACACAGGCAGCAGCATATTGGGGGAGAAAAGATATTTCATTAAAAGACATTTCCTTGGATTTATTATATGCTGTTGCCGTTGTTACTATATCAAAAGTAATTAGTGGGGGTGTATCATATCTTATTTCAGATACAACGCCATTTCTCTCTTTTTTACATACTTTTTTTTCTAGCGAATATGTATGGATTACTATTTTATCAATGCTTTTTGCTACATATGGAGAAAAACAAGTAGCGGCCTTACGAGGAGCCCAAGAAATAGGTACTTATTTTATTTATTTATTTTTCTTTGTCATTGGCGTGCCTGCATCTATTAATGCTATTTTCCAAAATGCACCCTTTTTATTTGTTTTTTGTTTTCTCATTGTTGTTGTCAATATGTTAGTATGTTTTGTTTTAGGAAAAATTTTTCATTTTACGTTAGAAGAAATTATATTAGCTTCTAATGCGAATATTGGTGGACCGACAACGGCAGCTGGTATGGCTATAGCACAAGGATGGATTCATTTAATTGGACCTTCTTTATTGGTAGGTACTTTGGGTTATGTGATAGGCACCTATTTAGGTATTTTTGTTGGTACTGTGTTAGGTGCTTAATAGAGTATCTATATGGATAAAAAGAATGGGTTATATACCCATTCTTTTTTATCCGTTTATTAGGTTATATTATGTTACATTTTATCATTACTGCCACAGATGAGCGTTAATGTGGTATAATAAATTTACATTTCGTTGCAGAAAGGAATGAATATATGGTAACTGATCAGATTATTCATTATACATCCGATGCGTCTATTCGTGTGTCTATTGCGATTACACGCGAACTTACAGAAAAAGCCCGGCAATGTCATCAATTATCTCCAGTGGCTAGTGCTGCCTTGGGTCGTACGATGACAGGTGCACTTTTACTGGCGGGGGACTATAAAAACAAAGAAGGCGTTTCTATTTTATTTAGAGGTGATGGTCCATTAGGAACTATTCATGTAGATTCATTTGATACGGATAAAGTACGTGGATTTGTAGATCATCCGCATGTTCAACTTCCTTTAAAAGCAAATGGTAAACTTGATGTCGGAACAGCTGTTGGAAAGGGAACTCTCGCGGTCACTCGATTTACTCCTAAGCAAGATACATATAGTAGCCAGTCACAAATTGTTTCAGGTGAAATTGCAGAAGATTTAGCTTATTATTTATATACGTCCGAACAAATTTCATCAACGATTAGTTTAGGCATATTAGTTGATAGAGATTATACGATTGCGACGGCTGGGGGTTTTTTAGTACAAGCCTTGCCAGGGGCAACGGATGAGGCATTAGCAGAAGTAGAAAATAATATACAGAAAATTGGCCCAATTACAACGTACTTGCAACATGATGTACATGGTGAAGCATTAATTTCTAACATTTTAAAGGGATTTTCATATAAAGAACTTTATCGATATCCCGTATATTGGCAATGTACTTGTTCACAACAACGAATGGAAAGAGCATTATTAGCATTACGAGCCGAAGATAAATTATTATTATTGCAAGATCCACAAGTAGAAATGGTTTGCCATTATTGTGGACAACATTACGTATTACAACAAAAAGAATTAGCTGCATTATATAATAAAACGAATATGGAGGTATAACGGTGAGTGCAATTGCAATTATTGGTGGTACTGGCGTATGTGATGTACGTATGTTAGAACAAGTACAAGAAGGTTCGTTAGATACATTTTATGGAGTAATTCATTATTTACGCGGAACTTATAAGGGGAAAAATGTTGTTTTTTTACCCCGTCACGGAAAAAATCATTCAATTCCGCCGCACCTAATCAATTATCGTGCGAATATTTTAGGATTGAAACGGTTAGGCGTTTCCACTATTTTTTCTACTACCGCCGTAGGCTCGTTAAATCCAGAGATAAAACCCAATACACTGGTTATACCAGATCAATTTTTAGATTTTACGAAATCACGACACGCTTCATTTTTTGATGGTGGTGAAAATGGGGTAGTTCATGTAGACATGACTGAACCTTATTGCCAACAATTACGTCAAGTCATTTTAGAGGCTGCGAGGAGTATTCAGGAAGAAAAAATATCGCCAAAAGGAACTTATGTATGTACGGAAGGACCTCGTTTTGAAACGCCGGCAGAAATTAACATGTTTGCAAAATGGGGTGGTGATTTAGTTGGGATGACCAATGTTCCTGAGGTATGTCTAGCAAGAGAAGCCGAAATTTGTTATATTACTATTTCTATGGTCACTAATTTTGCTGCTGGAATTTCGCCGCACCAATTAACGCATGAAGAAGTGCTTGCATGCATGGATGAAAATGCCAAACGCATTCGTTCGTTAATTATGAAAGCCGTAGAATTATATGAAGATAAAGATTGTTCCTGTCGTCATGCTTTATCATATTATGGAGGTTTTATGGTGTAATGATGAAAACAATGGAATGGAAAGAGCAAACATTATATTTACTTGATCAGACGAAATTACCTGCACAAGTAACATATATCGCTTGTAAAACATGGCAAGAGGTTTATGATGCCATTGCTTGTTTAGTTGTACGAGGAGCTCCTGCTATTGGTATTGCCGCAGCGTATGGGGTAGTTTTAGGAGCATATACTACTTATCAAGAGCAGCAGAGTAATGAGTCAGCTGTATTTATTCAAGCCGTTTGTGATATCGGCAAGACCTTAGACCGAGCTAGACCGACAGCTGTAAATTTGCATTGGGCAATTATGCGTATGCTTGATTGTGCGGTGCGTCAACAAGATCATACTGTTGATGATATCATTAAGGAATTAGAACAATTAGCCATACAAATACATCAAGAAGATGTATTATTAAATAAGCAATTATCGATGGTAGGTACACAAGAATTAAGCAAAATAGGTAAACCACTTACCATTTTAACACATTGTAATGCTGGTGCATTGGCTACAGCTGCTATTGGTACAGCCTTAGGGGTAATTCGCGGTTTACATCAGAAAGGGTTTATTCATATGGTATATGCCGATGAAACGCGACCTTTATTACAAGGAGCAAGACTTACCGTAACGGAATTAATGGAAGATCATATTCCAGTTACACTGATTACGGATAATATGGCTGCTTGGACTATGGCACAAAAAAAAGTAGATGCGGTTATTGTAGGAGCTGATCGGATTGCTGCTAATGGTGATACGGCAAATAAAGTTGGCACGTATGGACTTTCACTGTTAGCACATTATCATCATATTCCTTTTTATGTAGCCGCCCCGATATCCACCTTTGATCGAACGATTGCTACAGGAAAGGAAATTCCTATTGAAGAGCGAGCAGAGGATGAAGTTCGTTGTTTTAACGGAAATTATTGCACGCCCAAACAAGCGTTGGTCTTCAATCCCGCCTTTGATGTCACCCCGCATGAACATATTACAGGAATTTTTACGGAATATGGATTTATTTCTAAACCTGATATGATAACTGTTTCTAGTTTTTTCATAGAAAATAATATAAAGGAGTGAGTGTATATGGAATCAATGATTAGAAATATCGCTTTAGCAGAAAGTGGTCACAAAAAAATTCAATGGGTAGAACGCTATATGCCCGCATTAAATGCGATTGGAGAGAAATTACGTAAAGACCAAACGTTTAAAGATAAAGTGGTGTGCGTAAGTGTACACCTAGAAGCAAAAACAGCTTATTTAGCAAAAGTATTACATGAAGCAGGTGCCCGTGTGATTGTTACAGGAAGTAATCCTCTATCTACGCAAGATGATATTGCGGCAGCATTAGTAGAAGACGGGCTTACTGTATATGCTTGGTATGGGGCAACGGATGAAGAATATTTTCAGTTTTTAAATAAGTCTTTAGATCATCATCCTCATATTATTATTGATGATGGAGGAGATCAGGTGAATTTGCTGCATACGACCCGGCAAGATGCCATGGAAAATTTGTTAGGTGGCACGGAAGAAACAACAACTGGTGTAGTTCGTTTGCGTGGATTAGATAAAGACGGCCTCTTAAAATTTCCTATGGTTGCAGCTAATGATTCTTATTGCAAGTATTTATTTGATAATCGTTATGGAACAGGACAATCTACATGGGATGGCATTATGCGTACAACAAATTTAACGGTTGTTGGTAAAAAAGTTGTTATCGCTGGTTATGGTTGGTGCGGTCGTGGATGCGCTATGCGTGCTAAAGGCTTAGGGGCTCATGTCATCGTAACCGAAGTAGATCCTATTAAGGCTATTGAAGCTGTATTCGATGGTTTTGAAGTAATGCCAATGGCGGAAGCTGCTAAAATTGGAGATATTTTTGTTACCTTAACAGGTGATAAAGACATTATTCGCGGCGAACATATAAAAAACATGAAAGATGGGGTATTACTAGCCAACGCAGGCCATTTTGATGTCGAAATAAATAAGCCTGAATTAGAAGCTTTAGCTGTACGTTCTTTTGAAGCAAGGCATAATATTCAAGGATATGAATTAGCAAATGGACATATTATTAATTTATTAGCCGAAGGCCGCTTAGTTAATTTAGCCGCTGGCGATGGGCATCCAGCCGAAATTATGGACTTATCTTTTGCTATTCAAGCCTTAGCAGCAAAATATATATTGGAACATCACCAAGAATTAGAAAATCATGTTCATGTATTACCACATGAAGTTGATATAGAGGTAGCTAAGATTAAGTTACAATCAATGGGATATGCTATTGATACTTTGACGGCAGAACAAAAGGCATATTTACATTTAGATTAAGGAGTTTTAGCGATGCGAAAATTAATAACGAATATAGCCCTATATCAAAATCATAAGGTAACCGAAGGAAAGAATATTGATATTCAAGACGATCGAATTATCGGTTTTCCCGATACGTATCAACGTACGGATTATGATGAAATTATAGACGGTCAGCATATGTTAGCGTTGCCGGGCTTTGTTAATACGCATAATCATATCGCCATGACGGTGTTTCGTAGTTATGCCGATGATATGCAGTTGATGGATTGGTTAACACAAAAAATTTGGCCCGCTGAAGATAAATTAGATAGTGACATTGTGTATGCCCAAACTACACTGGGCATTGCCGAAATGATTCGTTGCGGAACGACGTCATTTGCAGATATGTATTTTTTCATGTCCGATGTAGCTAGGGCTGTAGCGGATACAGGAATTAGGGCTGCCTTAAGCAGAGGTATGACGGGTATTACTCCTAATGCTCAAGACGCGTTAAAAGAAAGTCGAACCTTTTTCTATGATTGGAATGGAAAAGCAGATGGTCGAATTACGGTTATGCTTGGTCCACATGCTCCCTATACATGCCCCCCTGCATATTTACAACAAGTCGTTGACTTAGCACATGAATTAGGCGCAGAAATTCATATGCATTTAAGTGAAACAAAGGGTGAAGTAGAAGATATCCAAAAACAATATGGTAAAACGCCTATAGCCTTAGCTGATGAATTGGGTATTTTAGATTGCGGTTGTTTAGCTGCTCATTGTGTTTGGGTGAATGATGACGATTTGACAATTATGAAGAATAAACATGTTCGAGTTGCACATAATCCCGGTAGTAATTTTAAATTGGCCAGTGGAATTGCACCACTTACTAAAATGTTACAAAAGGGTATTACGGTGGGGTTAGGAACAGATGGGGCTTCCAGTAATAATAACTTAGATATTGTGGAAGAAATGCATTTAGCATCTTTAGTACACAAAGCAAATACATTAAATCCCCTGGTTATTTCAGCTGATACGGCAGTTCAATTATTGACTATAGGTGGGGCAAAGTGTTTAGGCTACAAGGATATCGGTACATTAGATATTAATGCTAAAGCGGACATTACATTAATTGATAGAGAAGGATTACATTGGTATCCAAAAAACGATCCGTTATCATTATTTGTATATGCGTCAAATAGTATGGATGTGGATACCGTTTTAGTCGATGGGAAAGTTTTATTACGGCATAAAGAATTCACTACGATTGATATTGAAAAAGTAAAATTTGAAGCGGAACGAACAAAAGAAAAACTATTTTCATCGTTATAATGAACTATATTATGTAAAATAGCAGATTCTGTATATGAATCTGCTATTTTTTATGTTCTCGTCGATATAGGACAGAAAAAACATAAACTGTATTATTTACGTCCGAAAAATATTCATATAAAATAATATACAGATTAATCAATTTGAGAATGGACATTCTCTCATAGGACGTGTGAAATATGACAACTAAAACACTATGCTATACAGCTATTATGATTGCTTTAGTATTTTTATTAACATTTATTCCTAAAATACCAATTCCTTTTGGCTATGCTCATTTAGGTGATTCTTTGATTTTTGCCTTACCGTTTTGCCTTCATAGTCGATCGTCTGCTGTAGCCGCCGGAGTAGGCTCGGCTTTAGCGGATTTATTTGGCGGTTTTCCTATATGGATTATACCTACTATTATCATAAAAGTTATTATGGTATATGTTATCGTCTATGTTTTAAGAGAACAACGGTATTCTTTATCTATCCTTTCGTGGAAAGTATTTTTCGCTATTTTACTATCTTCTATTTGGATGGTTATAGGCTATTCTGTTTCTGGAGGATTACTTTATGGTGTACCAGCGGGTATTGCTATGATACCAGGACTTATCGGTGAAGGCATTGTAAATCTTATTATTGCATATGGAATTATCACTGCTGTACGCTCACTCTTAGCGAGTCAAAGAGGTACTATATGACGCAATTACGAATGGCATTACTTACTGATTTTACGGGGATTGGTCGCTGTTCCGCAACCGTTGATATTCCGATTTTAGCGTCTTTAAAGATTGAATCATGTTTAGCGCCTACGGCTATTTTATCGGCACATACTGGCTTTTCTACATATTATATGCAAGATTTTAGTCCTTATTTTTCAAGTTATGTAAAAGCATGGCAAGAGAACCATGAAACTTTTTCAGGTATTATGACTGGATTTATGGGTTCAGCCACACAGATTGATCTGGCTTATGATTTTATACAAGCGTTTCCTACTTCTTTTGTGATGGTGGATCCAGTTATGGGAGATAATGGCAAATTATATGACACATATAATCCGGTTATGTGTAAAAAAATGCGTTCTCTTGTATCATTATCTACTATTATTACACCTAATGTGACCGAAGCGTGTGTATTAGCTGCGTATCCTTATGATCCTTTTATCGCTTCTAATAAGGAAAAAATGAATAAGTTAATTACATGTTTAGCTAAGTTAGGTCCTAATAATATTGTAATTACGGGTATTGAAAAAGGAAATGCCATCGGTAATTGTATTTATCAAAAAGGAAAACCTTTGCAATGGGTTTGGAGAACGAAAGAAAATGCTTCCCGTAGTGGTACAGGTGATGTATTTTCAGCTGTATTAGGTGGTATGTTGTTACGAGGTACGACCATAGAAAAAGCAGTTGGTAAAGCTGCTGATTTTGTAGCAACCGCATTATGTGCAACCGATAAATTAGGCATTCATTCAAATTATGGTTTAGCGATAGAAGAAGTATTAGAAACATTATGGTAGAGGGAGGTATATAAAATGATTATATATACAGTGGAAAAAGGGCGATATTATACCGTGTCAGATAGCATTAAGCGACATCCTAACGGTAAACGCTCATGTTATATTAACATAACTAATCGTTGTACCTGCGACTGTACATTCTGTTTGCGTACGAAAAAAAAGATGGCAAAAACATCTTCGTTATGGCTAAAACGGGAACCTTCATGGGAAGAAATAAAACATGAATTAGATCATCTTCCGTGGCCATTGGTATCAGAAATTGTGTGCTGTGGGTTTGGAGAACCGACAATGCGTTTAGATATCGTTATTTCTATTTTTCAGTATGTAAAAAGTAATCATCCGAATATACATACACGTTTAAATACCAATGGTCTATCAGATTTATATTATCAACGTTCTACTGCCGAGGATTTTTATGGTAATATTTTAGATACTATTTCCATTAGTCTAAATGCATCTAATGCCGATAAATATGTCGAGCTTACGCGGAGTCGTTTTGGAATTCAATCATATGATCATATGTTAGCTTTTGCCAAATCATGTAAAACGGTAGTAAAAGAGGTAGTTATGACTATTGTTGACGCTACTTTAGATGAGGAAGAAGTAGCAAAATGTCATCAAGTCTGTTCTTGTCATGGTCTTTTTTTGCGAATACGACCATATGAGGAAAATTAGAGAAAACAGCGTATATAAATAAGTATATACGCTGTTTTTCTTTGGGAAGCATGTAACCATATTAAATATGAAGTAAGTGTGCTATAATGACAACGTATTACATAATATAATGAAATGCGTTGATAGATGAGAGAAGAGGAACAATGAAGCAATTATTTAAATGGTTGGATCAAGAAGAAAACCTCCGGCAGATAAAAAACTTTTTTATCAATGGAGGATGTAATCATATTCATGGCGTTGGAGGATCGGCAAAACACATTCTTGTTGCACAGGGAATCGATACGGCTCTGGGTGTAACGCTATTGATTACATCCTCGTCTGAAGAAATGGAGAAGTGGAAGTCGGATTTACAATTTTTAGTACCGACTATTCCTATTTTCACATTTCCTTTTGTTGTACAAGAATTGTTTTCAACTGCTGCCAAAAGTATGGAACGAGTCGCTCGTCAAATGGAAGTATTAGCTCAGCTACGAGAAGATAAAAAATGTATTATTCTAACTACAGTTGAAGAAGCTAGTCAATATATTATTGCACCATCACAATTAGATAATCGAGTAATTTCCTTCGAGGTGAAACAAGAATATGAACGTGCAGCATTATTAGAAAAATTAATTCAAAATGGCTATGAACGAGTCGAATTAGTTGAACGTTGCGGGCATTTTTCGATACGTGGTGATATTTTAGATATATACGCGGTAAATCAAACGAAACCAATACGCTTAGAATTTTTTGGTGATACCATAGAAAAAATTCGTTTATTTGATGTATTGTCGCAAACTTCCATTCAAACGGTAGAGCAAGTACAGGTTCTTCCTTTTTCCTTATCTTGGGACGAACATCAACCGTATAACGCTACTATTTTGGATTATTTGCATAAAGGACAGATTATTTGGGATGAACCTAATAGGTTACGTGATAATTTAAAAAAAGCATTAACTGAGTCGGATGATTATGTATCACATCTTTGTCCATGGCGAACATGGGTTACTCGGACATATCCCTGTTCACAAGTGCTTATATCCCTGTTATCCCCAACCTTTTATGATATGAAAGTCGAATCGTCTATTCATCTTGTTACTAAACGCATGTCGAGTTTTCAAAAACAATTTTCTTTATTAAAAGAAGAATTGCTCCACTGGCATGCTGAAGGTAAAACGGTTGTACTGGTTATTGATAATCTTAATCGCAAGGCTTCATTACAGGCATGGATGCAACAAGAAGGTTTTTCCATAGAAACCCATATTCCTGATACATTGCAAAAAGGTGTTTGTTACTTAGTAACGGGAAATTTACAAAATGGGTTTGAATTTCCGCATGCACATTTAGTTATTTTGTGTGAGCGGGATATTTATGGTATGCAAAAACGCCGTCTGTTTTTAAAACATACTCAAAGTCAGAAAATAAATACATTTACCGACTTAAAAAAAGGCGATTATGTAGTTCATCATTCCCATGGTATTGGTCGGTATATGGGACTAAAAACCATGGAAATTGATGATGTTCATAGAGATTATTTAGAAATTCATTATGCTGGTAATGATATTTTGTATGTTCCTATTGAACAAATGGCATTAGTTCAACGCTACATAGGGAACGAAGGTGATATTCCAAAATTGCACCGCATGGGAGGGAAAGATTGGCAAAAAGCACGTGCCAAAGCACAAAAATCAGTTGATAATTTGGCAGAGAAATTACTATCTTTGTATGCGAAAAGAGAAGTCGTATCTGGTTTTGCTTATCCACCAGATACACCTTTTCAAAGAGAATTTGAAGAGGCGTTTCCTTATGAAGAAACAGAAGATCAATTACGTGCTGTTGCAGAGATTAAAAAATATATGGAAAGACCTTTTCCTATGGATTGTTTGGTTTGTGGTGATGTAGGATTTGGTAAAACGGAAGTAGCCATGAGGGCTATTTTTAAAGCAGTAATGAGTCATAAACAGGTAGCCGTATTAGTACCGACTACGGTCTTGGCACAACAACATTTTCTTACGTTTACGGAACGGCTAGCTTCTTTTGGAGTCCAATGTGAAGTATTAAATCGTTTTCGGTCAGTAAAAGAACGAAAAAATATCTTAGCTAGAACAAAATTAGGACAAGTAGATGTACTTATTGGTACACACAGTATCTTGAATAAACAGGTTCAATTTAAACAATTGGGCTTATTAGTTGTCGATGAAGAACAACGATTTGGGGTAGCACAAAAAGAAAAATGGAAATCTTTAGCAGCACATGTTGACGTACTATCATTAAGTGCTACGCCTATTCCCCGCACATTACATATGTCGTTAGTAAAATTAAGAGAAATGTGTATTATGGAAACGCCTCCTATAGATCGCTTTCCCGTTCAAACCTATGTAACGGAGTATGATCCTACGGTTATTCGTGAAGCGATTACGCGCGAAAAACGTCGCGGGGGACAAGTCTTTTTTATTTATAACCAAGTAGAATCAATGGGTTACATGAAAAATGAATTAGAACGATTAGTTCCAGAGTTTTCTATTGCCATGGCACATGGTCAAATGTCAGGGGCCATGTTAGAAGCAGTTATGTTTGATTTTTATGAAGGCAAATATGATATATTATTATGTTCTAGTTTAGTTGAAAATGGCTTAGACGTAGCAAATGCAAATACGATTATCGTATATGATGCGGATCATTTTGGATTATCGCAGCTATATCAGATGCGTGGGCGAGTAGGGCGGAGTCATAATTTGGCCTATGCTTATTTATGTTATCGGAAAAATAAAGTGTTATCAGAAATTGCGGAAAAACGGTTATCTGCAATTAAAGAATTTACTGAATTAGGTTCAGGGTTTAAAATTGCGATGCGAGATTTAGAAATTCGCGGTGCTGGAAATTTATTAGGACGTGAACAGCATGGCAATATTGCAGGCGTTGGTTTTTCTATGTATTGTCAAATGTTAGAAGGTGCCATTAAACGGTTGCAAAATGGTATAAGCGATGAAACGGAACGTATCGAAACGGTATTAGATATACAAGTAAATGCCTATATTGATAATGAGTATATAACGAATAATGGTCAAAAAATAGACATATATCAGCGCCTTGCTATAGCAGATACATCAGATGAAATAAACGCATTAGAAAAAGAACTGACCGATCGCTATGGCACTATGACAGATCCTGTCATAGCATTGCTACAAGTGGCTATTATACGCGTGGCTGCACGTAAATTAGGGATTACCTTGATTTCACAAAAAAAGGATTATGTCGAAATAAAATGGCAACAGGTGGCACAAATGCCACATCTATCTGCCTTAGATCCAGCGTTACAAAAACGGGTTCGCTATATACGAGGATTACCAACGGTATGGCGTATTGATTGGATGCAGGAAATGGATATTATTTCCTTTATCAATTATTTGATAAAGGTATTTTGCTTACAACGAAAGGGGACTAAAAAGTGAAGGGGACCACTTTTTTTAAAAGGGGCGTTAATACTCACGTTAGCTGGTATTATGGTAAAAGTATTAGGTGCAGCCAATCGTATTTTATTGTCCCGGATGTTGGGCGGTGAAGGTATTGGTTTATATCAAATGTCATATCCTATATATATCCTCTTTCTGAGCATCATTGGAGCGGGTATTCCTATTGCTGTTTCAATTATGATTGCTGATGAAGCGGCCAAAGGAACGCAGGGACATGTACAAGGTGTATTTCGTGTTATTTTAACTTTTGTAGTAGGTATAGCAATTCTTTGTGGGATTCTCTTTGCACTGAGTGCACACGTATTCATTGCTTTTTCTTTTGTACGAGATGCTCGGGCATTACCTAGTTTGTTAATACTAGCACCAGCGTTAACGCTTTCTATTATTGCCTGTTCTTTTCGAGGTTATTTTCAAGGGTTACAACAAATGATTCCAACGGCAATATCCCAAATTGCGGATCAAGGAATACGCGTATTGACCATGCTTGTATTCGCAGCCATTGGTTTATCTCATGGTCTTATGTGGGGAGCCGTGGGAGCGGCAGCCGGTGCTATTCCTGGTGCGATAGCAGGTACAGTAGTGATCATAGGATGGTATTATTATCAACATCGACCTAAAGTAGAAGCGGCCGTAGCCGTATCGGTTTCTTCCGGTATGGTGATTAAACGATTAATTATGTTAGCTATTCCCGTAGCTGCAGCCAATATGTTACTTCCACTTATTGCTAGTATTGATTTATTTATCGTTCCCAAACAATTAGAAGTAGCCGGTTATACTGTACATGAAGCTACGGCGTTATTTGGATATCTCAGTGGCATGGCGAATGGGGTCATTCAAGTTCCTGCTATTTTAACGATTGCCTTAGCAACTAATTTAGTGCCCGCCGTTTCTTCCGCTTATACCCAGGGAAATATTGAGGTTATTACGTCAAGAATGAACACTTCTATACGTTTGGCCCATGTGATTACAATTCCAGCATTTTGTGGCTTAAGCATTCTTGCTGTGCCTATTTCTATACTGTTATATAATACGCCTCTAGCAGGACCTGCGATACGGGTATTATCTATATCCATCGTATTGCTGGGCATGCAGCAATTAACTAGTGGACTACTACAAGGTATGGGACGTACAGCAATTCCTTTATGGAATATGATTATTGGAGCCATAGTAAAAGTATTTTTAAGTTGGCATTTAACGGCTATGCCCACGTTAGGTGAAGTTGGGGCAGCATGGGCAACCAATGCGGATTTAGCGATAGCAGCTGGATTGAATTTATATTTTGCTCGGAAGCTAGTTCATTATCAAGTACCATGGAAATACTTAGGTCGTGTATGTATAGCCGCGATAATTATGACTGTTGTTGTAGGGGGAATATATGTTATTTGCAACCCCTATATGGGGAATGCTATGGCTACGATTTTGGCAATTATCCTAGGCGTAATTTGTTATGGAATTAGCTTATTTGCTGTGAAAGCGGTTCGCAGAGAAGACGTGGGGCACCTTCCATGTATTCATCATCATGTAATGCCGTCAAAAAAGGAGACTGAATGAAAAATATTGAAATTATTTATTTAGGTACTAGCGAAACGGATAAAACATATCGTCCATGGGAAGATGAGGGCTTTATTGCATCATATAAACCGATTATTTCGTATTTATTAGATACAGCCCTCGTGTGCGATATTGTTCATACCGTACCAGGTGGTCCAGAAATGGCAGAAAAGATACGAATAATGCTTGTAAATGAAAGCTCGAAAAGGGACAAGACCCGTAATCATATGCCTTTTGACATTACTCCGTGTATTCACGTTATTGAAACGTTACGTGGACCCAGTGGTTGTAGTTGGGATAAAGCACAAACATATCGTACCTTGCGTAGATATTTACTTGAAGAAGTGTATGAAATGTTAGATGCTGTTGATCAGGGTGATATGGATGGAATTTATGAGGAATTAGGCGATATCCTTTATCATGTTGTTTTACACGCACAAATCGCTTCAGAAGAGGGCTATTTTACACCTCAAATGGTCGTTTCTCATGTCACAAAAAAAATGATTACACGTCATCCTTATGTTTTTAGCATAAAAAGACTTGAAAATACTGCCGCTGATATGGTAAACTGGGATAGATTAAAGCAGAGAGAACGGCGACAGCAACATATTCGCTTGTTAGATGGTGTTGTAAATGGTATGCCTTCCTTATTAACCGCTTATAAGTTGCAAGAGAAGTCTGCTCAAGTGGGATTTGAATGGAAATCAATTGCATCTGTATGGGATAAAGTGAAGGAGGAATTACAAGAATTCTGTGAAGCTATACAAGAGGGTGATCCTGTTCATGCTGAAGAAGAAGCCGGTGATGTGCTGTTCATCTTTGCTAATGTATGCCGACGCTATCATATAGAGCCGGAATGCGCGTTACATCGCACTAACAGAAAATTTTATCGTCGTTTTGCACACGTAGAAGAGCGTGTACAGCAAGCCGGAAAAACTTGGCAAGATTTTTCGTTAGAAGAATTAGAATCATTTTGGCAAGAAGCAAAAATTCTGGAAAGAAAAAATGAAGATAAATGATTTGCTAGTAAAAATGACAGATGTAACTATTAAAAGGAGGATTTTTAATGAATAAGACAGAATTGATTGCTAATGTAGCAACAAAATCCGATTTAACGAAAAAAGATGCCGAAAAAGCAGTAAAAGCTGTTTTCGAATCGATCAGTGAAAGTCTTACTAAAGGCGATAAAGTACAAATTATTGGCTTTGGTACTTTTGAAGTTCGGCAACGTAAGGCACGTGAAGGCCGTAATCCACGGAACAACGAACCGATTAAAATTGCAGCATCTAAAACTCCGGCTTTTAAGGCAGGCAAACAGTTAAAAGATCTTGTAAATAATAAATAAGGTTAAATGATAGAGGAGGGCCGCGGTATATACGGCTCTTTTCTTTATCTTTTGATAAGAAAAATGATAAGAAAAAACATTTGTTTTCCGACATTTTATTTTGAAGTGGTGAGCAGTGTAGACGTGTATTTTTTCATAAAGAAGGAATCGGTATGATGAAAAAGAAGATACTTATCTTTTCCGCTTCCATAGGAACTGGACATACGCAAGCAGCCCGAGCAATAGAAGAATATATTCAACAAAAATCGGATGAATATGAAATTGAGCATATCGATTTTTTATCGAATGATGCCTTATCGATTGATAATATTGTAAAAGAAACCTATATTAAAATATTAGATTTTTTTCCGATGTTATATGATTTAATGTATTATTCTTCACAGGGATATAAAAAAGGAAGATTTATTAAAACGTTGATTGCACGTGGCTTAAAACGACGTATGTTAAGCGTGTTAACCAATAGAAAACCGGATATTTTGATATTTACACACCCTTTTCCTGCAGGAGCAGCTGCGTTATTGAAACGACAACATCGTATTTCTATGCCCTTGATGGGAGTGATTACAGATTTTGCGATCCATCAATTATGGGTGTATCCACAATTAGATCAATATTGCGTAGCGACCGATTCACTCAAGCAGTTGTTACAGCAACAAGGAATTCAAGCAGATAAAATTGCTGTTACAGGTATTCCTGTACGCTCCGTGTTTAGAAATCAAGTATGGCAATGGGGACAAGAAACCAATCATAAAAATCATATTCTTATCATGGGTGGAGGATTAGGTATGGGGTCTATTCGGCAATCTCTTGTTGCACTTGATCAAGTACCATTAATCGATTCTTTTTCTGTGGTTACTGGGCATAATACTGATTTATATGATGAAATTTGTGAATTACGGTCTACGCTGCAACATCCCGTCGAAGTGTTAGGCTATACACAAGAAATTCCCTCTTTAATGGCTCGCTCTGCCTTATTAGTCACTAAGCCTGGTGCCTTGACTTGTACGGAAGCAACGACAATACAAATTCCACTTGTTTTATATAGCCCTATACCAGGCCAAGAAGAAGCGAATGCAACTTATATGTGTAAAACAGGATGTGCTCATTGGGTAAAAAATGAAAAAGAATTGAGCAATATGGTAACTACTTTGTTAGCCAATCCAGCAGAATTAGAAAAAATGTCTAAAGCAAGTGCGTTGTGTCAAACCGATGGTATGCAAATTATGGAAGACAAAATTAAATTATTATTACAAGAATAATAAAGGGATTTTTTGTTTACTATACGGCTATTCTAAAATAGTATGTAAAAACAGTCGCAGGTGAGCTAGAAAGCGACTGTTTTTTTATATGGACGAAAAGGATGAGAACTACATGGATATATTTGGTCATATTGGCAATATACATTATGTTATATATGTTATTATCGGCGGTTTTTTTGCAGGCTTTGTAGATGCTATTGCTGGTGGTGGCGGACTTATCTCGTTACCCGTCATTTTAGCGACAGGTATGAGTCCCCACCTCGCCATTGGAACTAACAAATTTTCTGCGACTTTTGGTGCGTTAATGAGTGCGGGGCAATTTATACGTGCACGCAAAGCGGATTTACATTTACTGCCATATTTAATTCCGTTTACTCTAGTCGGTGCTATTATTGGTTGTGTTTTCATGTTACATTTATCTAGCAAATGGCTTAATCCGATTATTATTCTTACTCTTTTAGGAACAGCGGCCTTTGTTTTTTTTAAACCTCAATTAGGAGTACAAGTGACTGCTCGTGAAATAAAAGGGAGAGCACTTTATAAAGCCATGGGGATTTCTTTCTTATTAGGTTTATATGATGGGTTTATCGGACCGGGGACGGGTACTTTTTTAATTGTATTTTTTGCTCTTTTAGGATATGAGTTCATTTTTGCAGCCGGCAATGCAAAGGTACTAAATTTAGTTAGTAACCTTACGTCATTTATCATTTTTATTGCGTTAGGGAATGTATATTATATTTATGGCATTAGTATGGCTATTAGTTTGTTCTTAGGTGCTTTTTTAGGTGCACGTTTAGCTATACATAAGGGAAATCATTTTATTCGATATGTTATGCTTATAGTTACATGTATCTTAATATGCAAATTAATTTTACAGTATCTTCATTTTATTTAAGGAGTTTATATGGAAAATAAAAAAACAATTGTAATTAGTGGCGGTACTTCAGGGATTGGATTAGCAACGGCAAAACTACTCGTAGCGGAGGGGTACCAAGTGGTACTCATTGGACGTAATAAAGAAAAGGGAGAAGCTGTGCTTGCACAATTAGAAGCGAATTCAACTCAAGCTTACTTTATTGCTGCGGATGTAAGTAAAGATGAACAATGTTATTCTGCTATTGAAAAGGGCTTTTTGCATTTTGGACGTATTGATGGTCTGGTTACAGCAGCGGGGCAATACCGTGAACAACTTTTACAACATGAAACACCTGAACAAATTCAGCAATTATTTGCCGTTAATGTTTGGGGAACCATTTCGCTATGTCAATATGCCTTGCCTTATTTACGTCGTTCGGGCGGAGCGATTGTTACGTTAGGCAGTGATGCGGGGTTACAAGGAAATGTAGCTTGTTCTATATACGGAGCAACAAAGGGTGCTATCGTATCTTTTTCTAAATCCTACGCATTAGAAGTGGCCCCCTATGGAATTCGCGTAAATTGTGTTTGTCCAGGAGATGTAGAAACCCCCTTACTAACGAAACAATTAAAAGACAATGTTCATATTACTATGGCCTCCTTGCGAGAACATTATCCTTTATATAGAATTGCAAAAGCCGAAGAAATAGGACACGCCATTATTTTTCTTTTAAGTGAAAAGGCTTCTTTTATAACAGGAGCAGCAATACCCGTAGATGGTGGTTTGACAAGTTGGTAAAAACATGCGAAAATGATAATAGTATATGAAATTTGAAGATTCCTTTTTTTATGAGGTGATACAAATGAACGAAGAAAAAAAAGAGAATATTAATGATTTAACGCTAGAAAAATTAAAGGCGGAATTAGCTGCGTTGAAATCAGAAGTGCAACAATTACAACATAATCAAGAACAAGAAAATGAGAATTTTCAAGCGGAACGACTAGAAACCACAGAAGTGTTAGAAGCTATTGATGAGTCTACAGAAGAACTCGAAATTAAAGCCGAATTAATATGCCGATGGGGTGCAGCACGAGCAGGTGCTATTGTTATTGCACCTGTCGTAGGTACAGTAGCATTAATGGCCAATGAAATATATATGGTCAACCAAATTGCTAAATTATATCAAGTAAAATTAACAGAACGTGCTATTTTTAGCTTTGTTGGGGCTATTAGTAGCCGTGTGATTGGGCATATTTTAGCAACCTTAATTCCTTTTTCCGTTATTCAAGTTCCTGTTGCTATAGGTATCACGTATAGTTTAGGTCGAGTTACGCAATTATGGTTACGTGATGGTATGCCTGAAGATTTAAATCCTTATATTGATATGATGGATGATTGGAAGGAAAAAGCACGAGAACAAGCAGAAAAATTAAAAGAATATCCTTTAAAAAATATACCTCTCGGTGATGAAACGATTGATTTTATGAAACGGTGGGGGCATCTTGCTCAAGAAAAATTAAATGATGTAAAAAAACGGGGTAAAGATGTGTATAATTCCGTTCGTTATGCTGATGATTTAGTTAATGAAATCGTCAAAGAAGCAGAAAAAAAGCAAGCAACAAAATAATAGTAATAAAGCAACAGAAGATGTACTGAACCCGGACACAATGGATTCAGATAAAGAGGATAAAAAAAAGGAAGAAGTGGAACCATTGACGGAAACCAAAGTTACTCAAGCCATAGAAGATGCTAAATTGTCCTTAGATGAATAGGGGATGTATATATGCAAATATTCTTTTGGTTAGCACGATTTTATTCTGTAAAAAAATGGTTGCGTTTTATTAAGCAAGGAAAGAAAAAATTAGCACTTTTACCTAAAGGGATGGCGATATTTTATTGCATTTGTGATAAGGATACACCTGCATCGATTCGCTGGATTTTAATGGGTGCTTTAGGATATGTGTTATTACCATTTGATATTATTCCCGACTTTCTTGGTACATTGGGTTGGGTAGATGATCTTGTTGTGGTAACCATGGTCTTTCGTTATGCTGAACATTATATTAAACCCGAACACATAAAAAAAGCGAAACGTTGGTTTCCCTTTAGTTCTCTTTCATAAAGAACAATTTGGCAAGTAGTTGTGCCAAATTGTTCTTTTTTAGAAAAACTTTCTTTTTCTTTGACATCCGCATGTTCCTATCGTAAAATGATAAGAGTGCTTTATAGAATAGAGGTGTTTAAATGATTGTTATTGTTAAAGAAAAAGTACGCTATTACGAAACCGATATGATGGGAATTGCTCATCATTCGAATCACATTCGATGGTTTGAATGTGGGCGTTCTGAATACTTGCAAAGAGCAGGAGTAGATTTGAATGAATTAATGAAAAGGGGTATTATTTATCCAATCAAACATGTATCGTGTGAATATTTACATCCTATTTATTTTGGGGATATACTACGTATTGAAACAACCGTGAAAAGATTAACGCGTGCACAAATGGTATGTACATATCGCTTGGTTCGGGATATAGATGATACGTTGCTTGCGATAGGTGAAACACAAAATGTCTTTGCCCTTCAAAAAACAGGGGCGCCTACACGCTTAGATTTAGAAAATTACAATAAACTAAAAGCATTACAGAACTCAGATACGTGAGGGGGAAATAAGAGTGGATATGAGTAAACAGCCTATTGGTATTTTTGATTCCGGTATTGGCGGACTTACGGTAGTCAATAAATTACGAATGCTGTTACCCCACGAACACATCATTTATGTTGGTGATACGAAACGCAATCCTTATGGTTCACGTACACCTGAAGAAATTTTGTCTTATACACGTGATATTTTACGTTTTATGACACAACAACAGGTAAAATTAGTTGCCATTGGTTGTAATACTGTAACAGCTACTGCCTATCCCATTGTCAGAAGAGAAGTACCTTATCCACTTATTGGCATGAGTCGCGGTATGTATACTGCACAAAAAATTAGTACGACCAAAACGGTAGTTGTATTTGCCACAGAACTTACTATTGCGAATCATAGTCATCGCAAAGAAGCACTGCGAATAGATCCCCAATTGACGGTCATTGAACAATCGTGTCCGCTATTAGCAGGATTAATTGAACGTGGTCATCTACAGGATCAAGCGATTATTAATCCCATAAGAGAATATGTAAAGCCTATACTAAATACCATGGCGGATACGGCGATTTTTGGCTGTACTCATTTTCCATTTGTTCAAGAATTATTTGAAGCATTTAGTTATGACAGATTAGCATTTATTGATCCAGCTCACGAAATGGCTTTAGAAACGTTGAATGTATTAAAACAAAAAAAGTTAGTCAATACAGATGACAAACAAGGGTCATTGAGACTGTACTTTACAGCAGAAGCACAACGTGGAGGTCGCTTGGCATCGCATTTAATTCCTGCCAATGAATTTACTATCTGTCAATTATCATTATAAAAAAATGGTAGGGGAGAATAAACGTGTTTATTTATATGATTATCAATGCGGTTATGTTAATTATTGGATGCATAGCGGTAGGATATTTATTTTTTCATATATTTAGTTGGTATCAAGGAGATGCTATATTTTACATTGAAGCAAAAAAACGCACCCCTTTCCAAATAAAGCAGTCCAATCGTCAGTCTATCACAGTAGAAGCGGTTGTGCCTTTTAAAAATATAGGTAAACAACCAGGTACTATCATGGATTTTTATCCACGTATTTTATTACCGCAAGAACAATTTAATCGTTGTTACGTATATGCCAGATTAACTAATGTAGCAAAACCAAGAGAAGATTCATATTGGGAATCCACTATTTTTTACCCCAAGCAAAAAAATAAAATTAAGGTCATTATTACATTAAGTAGTAAAACAGGCTCTATTCAAGAAGACATTCAACAATTTCCAGATATGCCAATTGATTTAGTTTATCAAGCTGTGGGTAGAAATGAATGGTATATTCATAAGGCTAGAATTACGTTGCGTTCGGCTGAACTTTGTAGTAGAAAAACAGTGATATAGGGAGTATCCGAAAAAGAATGTCTAAAGTAGAAGTAATACCGGTTAAAACCGCAGTTTTAACAGAGCAAGATAATATTATTGATGTAATAAAAAAATATACGGCAAACCTTGTGACCAAAGAAGATATTATTTGCATTGCCGAAAGCGTTGTTGCGATTACACAACATCGTTTTACAAGACCAGAAGAATTACATATTTCTTGGCAAGCTCGATTATTACGGCGTTTTGTACCTCCTGAAGGAAGCATGTCTAGTTTATATGGTATGCAAGCTGCGATGAATATCGAAGGAAAGTGGAAAGTATTATTTTCATTTCTAATAGGAGGTATCGCAAAAGTTTGTGGAAAAAGAGGTGTTTGGTATAGTTTATGTCCACAAGCTGCTTTAATTGATGATGTAACAGGAACAATGCCTCCATTTGATAAATGCATTGTATTTGGTCCGAAAAATCCGACTCAAGTAGCGAATCAGATTGCCCAGCAAATAGATTGTAAGGGCGTTTGTATTGCTGATGTAAATGATTTAAAGCGAGCTTGTATCGTAGGGTATTCACAAGGAATTGACCCAACGCATATGGTCGCATTATTACGAAATAATCCGTTTGGTAATGATTCTCAAACAACACCGATTGTTATTATAAAAAATGATATCAGTAAAACACAGATATAGGAGTGATAAATGGATGAAGGAAGTATTATTGCTAGCTACAAAAAATAAAGGAAAAATACAAGAACTACAGCAATTACTTACGCCATTAGGATATAATGTAGAATCAATCCATTTATTATATCCTCATATTCGTGAACCCGAAGAAAATGGTACTACATTTTTAGAAAACGCACGACTAAAGGCACAATATTATATGAAATATACTCATAGACCTTGTATTGCGGATGACTCAGGCTTATGCGTTGAAGGACTAGGTGGACAACCAGGGATATATTCTGCACGCTATGCAGGAAAACATGGCGATGATGCAGCAAACAATCGTAAATTAGTGCGTGAAATTAAATCATTGTCTATTCAACAAAGACGAGCGGAATATATTTGTGAGCTTGTCTTACTATATCCAGATGGCAGAGAAATTTTGGCCAGAGGGCAATGTGCAGGAATTATACAGGAAACGCCAGCTGGTACAAATGGCTTTGGATATGATCCTTATTTTTATGTACCATTGTTACAAAAAACGATGGCCGAGTTATCGCCAGTCCAAAAAAATGCTATTAGCCATCGTGGTCAGGCATTACGTCATTTAATTGACCAGTTAATTTTAGATAAATGACAGCGATGTAGTATACACGTATATATTATTTTAAATAAATAGACAGGTATCTGTTAATTTCACGGTAAAGGTATGAAGACATGACACTAAAACCAAGCAAATTAAAATTATATGGATTTAATAATTTAACCAAAACCTTAAGTTTTAATATGTATGATATTTGTTATGCTGTTAGTCCTGAAGCACAACGGCAATACATTGAATATATTGATGAACAATATAATGCTGAAAAATTGACAAATATTTTACAACAAGTTTCATCTATTATTGGAGCTCATATTTTAAATATTGCCAGTCAAGATTATGATCCACAGGGAGCTAGCGTGACGATTCTAATTTCAGAGGAACAAATGGAACCTTCTGATGCTGATGTAGTTTGTCATTTGGATAAAAGTCATTTGACAGTACATACCTATCCTGAAAGTCATCCGCAAAAGGGAATTATGACTTTTCGTGCGGATATTGAAGTATCTACTTGTGGTCGCATTTCTCCATTAAATGCATTAAACTATTTATTAGATAATTTTGAATCAGATATTGTTACATTAGATTATCATGTTCGTGGATTTACGCGTGATGTATCGGGGAAAAAATTGTTTATTGATCATCGTATCAATTCCATTCAAAATTATATTTCGCGTGATACAAAAACACAATACGATATGATCGATGTAAATGTATATCAAGAAAATATTTTTCATACTAAAATGATTTTAAAAGATTTTGATTTAGATAATTATTTATTTAATATCAATGTAGATGATCTTACGAAAAGGCAACAGCATCATATTCGTCGTTTAGTACGACAAGAAATGTTAGAAATTTTTAATGGTAGGAATATGCCAACGATGCGATAAAATGGTAAGATAATAGCGAGGAATCGAATGGATACAAAAAAAGAAATTTGTTATATTGGAAAAAAAATAACTAAAGCAGGTCTTGTTACGGCCTGCGATGGAAATATCAGTGTACGTTGTGCCGATGGTTCTATCCTTATTACGCCTTCCCAAAAACCTAAGGGAGAAGTTCGTAAAAAAGATATACTTCGGGTGAGCTTAACTGGCCACGTATTAGAGGGAAATGGAAAGCCTTCATCGGAAACGTCAATGCATATCCAAATATATTCTAAACGTCCCGATGTAAAAGCGATTGTACATGCTCATCCAATCACGGCAACAGCTTTATCCGTTGCGGCAATTCCTTTTCCTTCTGATTTGGTTACAGAAGGGGAATTGGTATTAGGACATGTGCCCACTATTCCTTATGCTTTACCTGGATCGATGGAATTAGCAACTGCTGCTGCCGTGAGTATGTTACAGGCAAATGTAGGTTTATTAGAACGACATGGTGCTATTGCACTGGGAGAATCTTTAACGGAAGCCTTGTATCGAATGGAAACATTAGAAACGGTGGCTAAAATGTATCGAGATGCACTATTATTTGCATCACTGCGAGAAGATGAAGCACCTCACTCTGAGGAAAAGGAAATATGGTCATCCCCTATCCTTTTTTAATACCAGAACCATTGTTATAAAGGAGGTTATAATGAAATTTTATTATGATACACAATCTATTTCGCTAAAAGATGAGCACGAAAATGTACTTGCTTATATTCAATTTCCACAAGGAGATGATGGCATTATTGTAATTACCCATACCTTTGTTGACGAGCGTTTACGAGGTCAGCATGTAGCAGCACAATTAATGGAAAAAGCCGTTGACTATTTAAAAGCACATGGTAAGACATTTCGGGTTTCTTGTTCATATGCAGAAATGTGGGTAAAGCAACATCCTCATGAATGTGAAGGATTAGTAATAAAATAGAAGAAAAGATTTTATAGATGAGTCTTATCTATAAAATCTTTTTTAGTTTACATTTTAAACTATATACTAAATTATAATACATTAAAAAAGTTCAGATGAAAGCAGATATATTTTTATCAAATTTTCATAAGAATCAATTATACGATAAATGCAAGTATGAACTAGTATTATTCACTAAAAAGGCTTTTTATTTTAGAACAAATATGATAATATATATGTTATACAAGATACACACAAAATATAAAAAATAATTTGTTTATTTCCAATAGACAATTCTTTTTTCTATAAAGAGAGGGCACCTATTATGAAAATAAGTACAACATCAAATCGATTAAAAGAATTATTAGAAGTAAAACAAATTAGTCAGGCTATTTTAAGTAAAACTATGGGCATTTCGCGATCTGCCATGTGTCAATATATTTCTGGTAGAATTACGCCAAAGCAAGATAAATTATATGTTATTAGTATCACCTATGGTGTTTCTTTGGCATGGCTTATGGGATACGATGTACCGATGGATGCATCCTTACCAGTTGTTACATATACGGATGAAGAACAGGACTTAATTTTTAAATATCGGTTACTTATGCCAGTGGGCAGGGAAGCCATACAAGCTGTATTGAATGTGCATTATAACGCATATATAAATAATCGTAGAAAATTACATAAACCACGCGTACCAAAAAACAACCCATAATAATATGGGTTGTTTCATTATTTATGTAGCGAAATATCCTTAGGTTCTACTAAATATGTTTTTTGATGAGAAAAAGTTACTAGTCCCGGCACTGCATGGGGCATTTTTTTTACATATTTTATTAATGTACAATCAACTTCTACCTTTGATGATTTTTTCCCTTGACTGCAAAATGCAGCCATTTGTGCTGCTTTTTCTATTTGCTCCACCGTTGGTTGTACATCATGGCAAGCTAATATAACATGTGAGCCAGGGATATTTTTAGCATGAAACCATAAATCATAAGGATGTGCTTTTTTCCCTGTTAAATAATCATTTTGCCTATTATTATGTCCAATATATAGCGGAATATTATCTATCATGATAGTAAAAATAGGGGAGACCGTCTTCTTTTTTGTTTTTATTCTTGCGGTATGCTCTAATAAATTGCTTTGTTTCATTTCGTCTTTTATGTCATCAATTTCCGCTTTTGTATGTACCGTTTCTAATGCATAGTCGAGAGAATAGAGATATGTTAAAAACATCTCATTCTCTTCTTGTAAATGGGCAGTACTTCTTTTTCTATGCCGTAATTTTGTATATTTTTTATAATATTTATTTGCATTTTCTGTTAAAGAACATGCTGGATTAATGGGAATTTTTATTGAATTTACGGGTTCATGTAAAATATTATCAACGGTTATATGCGATTGATGTTGCCAGGGCATGGAAGCATATATCATTAATAAGTCTCCATATTCTCTATATACATCCATTTTGTTCGTTTCTTCCATTTCTATTTGCATACGATGTATTTTTTTCTTTTGTTTTTCTATACGTTTTTGAACTATTTTTTGTAATATCCGTTGTTCTCCGTTTAAGCTTTTACAATTCTCTTGAAATTTATTTAAATAGGTTTGAACATAAGGAACGTGAACAGGAGAAGAAGTAGATAAGCATTGTAAAAGCAAAGGGAATATGAGTTCTTTCGTTTTTTCATTTTCTTTATATACATAAACTCCATTTACTTGTTTTAATTCTATTCCCATTTGTTCTATTGCACGACACCACGTAAATCGATCACTTAACGATATTTCTGCTAATGTCTTGTTATGGTCAATTCCCGTCCGATAGGTCAATTCATTTAAAAGAATTGTACTCATGCCATTAAAATGACGCAACAACCATTTTCCTAACGTTTCTTCTACACTATTAGGAATCATGTCAGCCAATTCTTCTGAGGTAAATGAAAACGGATTCATCCTCATTGCATTAGGTGGAAAACCATAAGGTTCTTTTGGTGCAATTGTACGGAGTGCAGTAGTATTGCGTTTAGTTTTAATCAATGCTTCTAAAATAATATTATTTTCTGTAAAAATAACATTACTATACTTGCCCATTAATTCTATTTGAATTGTGCGTGTTATTAATTTTCCTGCTGCATTTAAAATATCAATATCAATAGATAATAAGCGATCTAAATACAATTGTTCAATAGAAGCAATTCTACCGTTTTCATAATACTTTCGTAAAAACATACAAAGTGCCGATGGCATATCAGGCATAGGTGGAATAACAGAAGAAAGATATATTCGTGGAGTAATATCTAATGTGATAATAAGATGATATGTTTTAGGCGTATTAAAAATACGAAAATATAAGGTACGTATATCAGGTTGATAAATTTTTGAAATTTGGCCACCGATTAATGCTTCTCGTAATTCATTGGTAATAACTTGTAAGGTAATACTATCTATATTCATATAAATCTCCTATTTTTTTATTTATTATATCATAATGAAAAGAACGACTAAATACATGAATTATGTTTCATTGTATGAAACAATTGCATTAAAATAATATAATATTAGTTATCATTATTTATTTTGTATAATGATACAATGTATCAAAATAAAAGATAAATAATAAACAATTTCAAAAATAAATAAAATAAAAAACTTGATTGTATAAAATTAAAATGGTATAATTCAACAAAACGTTATCTTTTTTTATACGTGAGGATAATGTTAATAAAATTATGATTTATAAAGAATAGAGGAAACAAGGGTACTCATTTTTTGTATTTCATATTGAAATAAGCAAGTAATCACGTATAAATATAAAAAAGAGGAGATTTTACCATGAAAAAAAGTAAAAATTATTGTCCGCTTTAGTGGCTACCATGGCTGTTGGCACGGCATGTGCTTTTGCTGCTAATCCATTCGTTGATGTACCAGCTAATAGCTGGGCATACCAATCCGTTGTAAGTATTGCCAATGCAGGTATCATTCAAGGTGTAGATGGTACGCATTTCGAAGGAAACCGCACGATCACTCGTTATGAAGCAGCTGAAATTACAGCAAAAGCAATGGCTAATTCACATAAAGCTAACGCACAACAACGTGCAGTTATCAATAAATTAGCTCAAGAGTTTGCAAATGAATTAAATGTATTAGGTGTTCGCGTATCTGAATTAGAAAATAAAGTAGGAAATGTAAAATTAGAAGGTAATGCACGTGTTCGTTACATTCATATCAAAGGACAGGTTGAAAAAGATGCTTCCTATGATTTAAAAACAGTACTTAAGGCTACTGCGAAAGTAAACGATAACGTTACTGCACAATATGGCGTTGAATACGTACAAGCTTTCAAAAGCACTGATAATGCTTCAGCAGCACATGCTGTAACTAAGGTCGCTAATTTGCAGGCTCAAGTCTGTCAAAAAGTAGGATTAACATTAGGTCGTCAGGATTTTACATTAGGTCAAGGATACTTATATGACAGCACATTAGATGGTGTAAAACTTACCTATAATCGTGATAATTTTGTTGCCACCGTGGGATATGGTAAATTAAAAGACGGCAATACTTTTGCTTTATTAAATCGTAAAGTGTCATTCCAACAAGTAGAAGGAACCGTCCAGAATAACACTTCCATTGGTGTATACCATGCAACGATTTTACCTAATCAAAATGGAATCGGACACAATGCATTAGGTGCATATGCTAAAGTAAAAGCAGATAAGATCACTGTATCTGGAAATTACGAACAGATAAAAAGTGATATCAAAGGTGCTAAAGCAACCAAAGTATGGTTAGGCAAAGTACAATATGGTACTGCTGATGTTCTCACCCCGAAATCTTGGGATGTATGGGTAGAATATATTAATGCTGATAACTATGCACTTGCTCCTAATAGCGGTTTATGGCGTGCTGCCGCATTAACAGCAAATGTTAAATCATGGGGTGCCGGCGTAGATTATGTCGTTGCCAAAAATATCAAATTCCAAGCGATGAGATCTTTTGCTTCTAAGAAAAAATCAAATAACGTAGGCTTAGAAGAAGAAACACGTGCACAAGTAGTATTTGCATTTTAATGATAAAAGATATAGCAGATCGTCTTTGACGGTCTGCTATATTTTTATGCCAAAAAATTGCTTTTTGATATTGCTATAAGTTGATAGAATAAGTGATATAGTGTATCATTAGAAATTAGATTAGTATATGTTGTAGTTTTTTGATAGATAGGATGAAATAGATGCTAGAATTTCCAATAAAACGAACTATTGTAATTGATGATACCAAAGCGAATAAGAAAAGTAAAAAAAGCAGCACAACTAAGAAAAAACTTATCATTCAAGGTACGGTAAAAAAAAGACCCGTAGCGAAATTAAAAAAACCTAAAGTGCCATCTAAGAATGCAAAAAATTTAGTTATTGTCGAATCTCCAGCTAAGGCCAAAACTATTGAACGATTTTTGGGAAAAGATTATAAAGTTTTGGCGAGTTGTGGACATTTATGTGACTTACCACGAAATCAATTAGGTATTGATCTGGAAAATGGATTTTTGCCTACGTATATAAATATGTGGGATAAACGCAAAATTATTGCTGAATTGCAAGCTGAATACGTAAAATCAAAGAATGTTTTTCTAGCGACTGACCCAGATAGAGAGGGTGAAGCCATTTCTTGGCATTTAGCTCATTTGTTAGAGATTGATCCAACTGCACCGTGCCGTATTATGTTTCATGAAATTACAGAAAAAGCAATTACGGCTAGTATTGCCAATCCGGCACCACTTAATTTGCCTAAAGTAGATGCCCAACAAGCAAGACGTGTACTAGATCGAATTGTAGGGTATTCATTAAGCCCCTTATTATGGAAAAAAGTGTGTAAGGGGCTAAGTGCTGGCCGTGTGCAATCTGTTGCAGTACGGCTTATTTGTGAACGGGAAGAAGAAATAAATGCATTTGTACCTGAAGAATATTGGAAAATTAGTGGTATTTATAAAACGGATGATAATATTTCTTTATCATGCGAATTGGTAAAGATCGATGGGAAAAAAGCGATTATTCAAAATAAAGAACAAGCTGATCAGATTACGCAAGCCTTATTATGGCAACAACATGGAGTTACTCATGCCACCCCTGATCGTATTGTAAAGATGGAAAAACGTCGTCGTCGCCGGCAACCACAGCCACCATTTGTCACGTCAACATTACAGCAAGAATGTATTGGAAAATTAAATTTTGGAGCAAAAAAAACGATGATGTTAGCCCAGCAGTTATATGAAGGATTAGAAATGGGGGAAGCTGGTCACGTTGGACTTATTACTTATATGCGAACGGATTCCACTCGTATTAATGAAGATATGATTCAAGCTGCTCGCACGTATATTCAACAAACTTATGGCGACAATTACGTGCCGGCTAAACCTCGTAATTTTAAAACAAAACAGGGAAGTCAAGACGCACATGAAGCTATTCGTCCAACCTCATTAGAATATACGCCTACGATGGTAAGTGCTTTTTTATCACGTGATCAATTACGTCTGTATACACTTATTTGGAATCGTTTTTTAGCTAGTCAAATGGAAGCAGTAGAAACAGAAAATATGACGCTTTCTATTCAAAGTGATATATATGAATTACGTGCTTCAGGTTATAAAGTTATTTTTAAAGGATTTACAGAATTATATGAAGATCAGAAAAAAGAAAAAGACGAAGAGTTGCCCGAATTAAAAAAAGAAACAATCGTGCAAGCCGTATCAATTACGCCAAGTCAACATTTCACGCAACCACCTGCAAGATATACGGAAGCGAGTTTAATTAAAACAATGGAAGAAAAAGGGATTGGTCGTCCTAGTACATATGCACCTATCATGGATACCATTCAACGGCGTAATTATGTTGAAAAAAAGGAAAAACAATTCATTCCAACGGAATTAGGTATAGTGACAATATCGTTATTAAAAAAATTTTTTGAACAAATCATTAATGTTGATTTTACAGCACATATGGAAAAAGAACTTGATGGAATTGAACAGGGGAATGTTTCATATACACAAGTAATAGGCGATTTTTATAATATTTTTAAACCTGAATTAAACATAGCTGAAAAAGAGATGGAAAAAGTGAAAGTTGCAGGCCAAGATTCAGGGCAACGTTGTGAAAAATGTGGGGCTCCCCTTGTGTATAAATTCGGTCGCTTCGGAAAATTTTTGGCATGCTCTAATTTTCCTACTTGTCGCAATACAAAGGCCATTATAGATGATCTCGGTATTTCTTGTCCGAAGTGTGGAAAAGGCACATTGATACGGCGTAAGTCAAAGCGAGGGCGTTTGTTTTATGGGTGCAGTGAATATCCCAATTGTGAATTTGTCCTTTGGAACGAACCTACTAATAAAAAATGTTCACTCTGTGGGTCTATGATGACTATTAAGCATTATAAGCGAGGGGCCGATAAGCTATTTTGTAGTAATGAAACTTGTGAAAATCATAAAAAAGGTGAAGTTATAAATGAAGAATAGTGTACTGGTTATAGGTGCCGGTTTGGCTGGTGTAGAAGCGGCATATCAATTGAGCAAACGTAATATTCCCGTAGAATTAGCAGAAATGCGTCCTTTACGTTCATCACCTGCACATCATACTGATTTATTTGCGGAATTAGTATGCAGTAATTCTTTTCGAGCTGCTAATGTCGAAAATGCTGTCGGTTTATTAAAAGAAGAAATGCGGCGGTTAGATTCATTAATTATGCAAGGTGCGGATAAACATCGTGTACCAGCAGGTGGGGCATTAGCTGTAGATCGCACGTCCTTTAGTCAATGGATTACAGATAAAATAACTAATAATCCATTTATCACCATTGTGCATGAAGAAGTAACGACGATTCCCACGGATCGTCTTTGTATCATTGCAACTGGCCCTTTAACAGACGGAGCAATGGCAGAACAAATTCAACAATTAACTGGAGAAGCGTATTTCCACTTTCATGATGCGGCCGCTCCGATTGTAACATTTGATTCATTAGATATGACTAAAATCTATCGAGCTGCTCGATATAATAAAGGTGGAGCCGATTATCTAAATTGTCCGTTTACTAAAGATGAATATGAAATTTTTTGGAAAAATTTGATAACTGCAGAATGTGCAGAATTACATGAATTTGAAAAAGATGATACCGTTTTTGAAGGATGTATGCCTATTGAAGTAATGGCAGGACGAGGGATGGAAACAATGCGTTTTGGCCCACTTAAACCAGTTGGTCTACCTTTACCAGAAACTCAAGAAATTCCTTATGCGGTAGTTCAATTACGTCAAGATAATAGCAAGGGCACCTTATACAATATAGTCGGTTTTCAAACCCATTTAAAATTCCCTGAACAAAAACGAGTCTTTTCACTTATTCCAGGATTAGAAAAGGCAGAATTTGTTCGGTATGGTGTTATGCATCGTAATTCATATATTAATTCACCAGTTGTATTATTACCAACATTACAATATAAAGAAAATCCATATTTATTTTTTGCAGGGCAGTTAACAGGAGTAGAAGGATATTTGGAATCTGCCGCAATGGGCTTATTAGCAGGAATTAATGCGGCACAGTTATATATGAAAAAAGACTGTATTCGTTTTTCTTCTCAAACAGCAATTGGTGGATTAAGTCATTATATTTCGCATCATCCTAATACTAATTTTCAACCCATGAATATTAATTTTGGTATCATAGAGCCATTAGGTGTGAAAAAGAAAATGAAGAAAAAAGAAAAAAATATGTTTTTAGCACAACGTGCATTACAAGAAATTGATACAATAAAGGGGAAGATATAAATAGTCCAATTGAAATGTTTCATTTCATGTACTACGATAATTTCTCTGTAATATAATAGGGAAATAGTCATCATTATGAATGGAAACGCTGATTGTCAAAGCCAGTGAATGTTTTAAAGATAAAAAACTAAAAAACATTGGATATAAATATGGATAGCGTTTGTGAAAAAGTCATTGAAACCGTAGAATACAAAGGAGATATATGAAAAATTTTACAAGATTACAAGTAAATCGAAAAGGTGAATTAGCGGCAAAACAAGGACATCCTTGGGTTTATGGGGCAGAAATAGTTAAGGTAGACGGTTCCTATCAAACGGGAGATTTAGTTCATGTATATTCTGAAAAAGGGAAATATATAGGAACGGGCTTTGTTAATGATATTTCTAAAATTCGTGTACGTTTAATTTCAAGTAATGCGAATGATATCTTTGATGAAGCCTTTTGGAAGCGCCGAGTAACCTATGCAATTGCTTATCGTGAAACTGTTATGGGGGAAGATTTTTCTTCTTGTCGCTTGATTTTTGGTGATGCCGATCAAATGCCTGGCTTGACAGTTGATTTATATACGGATATATTGGTTTGTCAATCCTTATGTTATGGTATGGATAAAATAAAGGATATTATTTTTAAAGCTATAATAGAAGTATTGCAAACAAAGGGCATTCACATCCGTGGAATTTATGAAAGAAATGATGTTAAAGTACGGGAATTAGATGGACTACCTATGTATAAAGGATGGTATAAAGCAGATTATATAGATACTCCTGATAGTACATTTATTTCCATTAAAGAAAATGACATTTTATATGAAGTAGATATTGAAAATGGTCAAAAAACTGGATTTTTTTTAGATCAAAAATATAATCGTCGCTGTGTTGCAAAATTAGCAAAAGGAAAACATGTATTAGACTGTTTCACCCATACCGGGGCCTTTGCTTTAAATATGGGGAAGGGTGGAGCAGCACGTGTTGACGCTATTGATGCTTCTGCGGAAGCCATTGCGATGACAATGAAAAACATTCAACAAAATCAGTTATCACACATCGTTTTTCCAAAACAAGCAAATGTATTTGAATTGTTATCTGAATTAGTAGAAACAAAAAATCATGATTATGATTTTATTATTTTAGATCCACCAGCATTTACTAAGTCAGGAAAAACCGTTGCTCATGCAATTCGTGGTTATAAAGAAATTAACATGAAAGCCATGCGGTTACTACCACGTGGAGGATACTTGGCTACTTGTTCTTGTTCGCATTTCATGAAAGAAGAATTATTTTGTCGCATGTTAAAAGATGCAGCTAAAGATGCACATGTGCATTTACGCCAAATAGAAGCACGTCAACAATCACCAGACCACCCTATTTTATGGAGTGTACCAGAAACGAACTATTTAAAATTTTATGTTTTTCAAGTGGTATAAATAAAAAAAAGACAACGTTAGGGGAAAACGTTGTCTTTTTTATAATTTTATATTAAAGAACAAATCGTTGACGTAATTGTTTTTTTAAATTGGCTATTTCTTGAGCTGCTTCTTGATAAATATCATGGGGATCTTTAGTTTGACGAGCTACAGTAGTTTCAATAGCCTTTTTGGCTACTGCAGCTGCAACGGCAGGTGCCACACGCAGATCAAAAGAGTCTGGAATAATATAATCACTACGTAATGTATTATCTGAAATTAATGATGCAATAGCATGTGCCGCAGCAAGTTTCATTTCTTCATTAATTTGCGTAGCACGCACAGCTAAAGCACCTCTGAAAATACCTGGAAAAGCCATGAGGTTATTAATTTGATTTGGTGCATCTGAACGCCCCGTACCTACAATCGTCGCACCTGCTTTTTTACCTTCTGCATAAGTAATTTCCGGGATGGGATTGGCTAAGGCAAAGACAATTGCATGACGATTCATTAAATGTATTCGTTTTGGGGTAAAAACACCTGGAGCAGAAGCCCCAATCAAAATATCTGCACCTACAAGAGCGTCTTCTAACGAACCGTGACGATTTATGGGATTGGTCTTTTGGGCTAATACTTTTTGCATAGCATGTAATCCAGGCATATTTTCATATAAAATACCATCTTTATCTACTAAGGTAATATTGGTTGCTCCTTCTAATAACAATAATTTCGTAATAGAGGCACCGGCAGCCCCAGCTCCATTTACTACAATATGAGCTTCTTGGATCGTTCGCTTTGTATAACGACAAGCACCCAATACACCTGCTAAAGCAACAATGGCTGTACCATGTTGATCATCATGAAAAACGGGAATAGTCATTTCTGCTTTCAATCGTTGCTCAATTTCATAGCATTTTGGAGAAGATATATCTTCTAAATTAATCCCGGCAAAAGAAGGTTCTAATAGTTTTACGGTTCTAATAAATTCTTCTGGATCTTTAGTATTTAAACAAAGGGGAACCGCATTAATTCCACCAAATAGTTTAAATAATAAAGCCTTTCCTTCCATAACAGGCATAGCTGCTTCTGCACCAATATCTCCAAGTCCTAAAACACGTGTACCATCAGAAATAACGGCAATTGTTGAACCGCGTCCCGTAAGCTCAAACGAAGCATCGGGATTAACCGCAATTTTTCTGCATGGTTCAGCTACACCTGGAGTATATAATACGCTTAAATCATCATGATTGTGTATATTCACACGAGGAACGATTTCCAAAATTCCTTTATTTTTAGTGCGAATTTGCATAGCTTTTTCATAAAACGTCATTATTTTCACCTCAATATTAGTTGAACAAACATAAAACATACAAAGATATCATATACCTGAATTGTTATTTCGTCTATTTATTTTATAAAAGAAACGCAACATATCCAATACGATATGTTGCGTTTTTATTTTATTTCCATTGGATTATCGAACGGCTAGGAATTTGAGCAGAAAAAATTCCTATTGTCATAAGGATACATCCGAACCATTCTAGGAGACTCATCCATTCACCGAGATACAATACTCCACCCATAGCACCAAAGATCATTTCAAGACTACAAATAAGCGAAGCTTCCGTAGGAGATACTCCTTTTTGTCCTAACATTTGTAAAGTAAAGCCAACGCCACTTGCTAATACACCAGAATAAAAAAGGGCGGGAGCAGCTGCGATTAAGGTGGGCAGGGTTATTATTTCTCCATGAAACCAAATTGCTACCATATTAATTAAACTACAACATAAAAATTGTCCTATTGCTAAATGAAGACCTGAAAAATAGCGAACAAAATATCCTACTAACAAAATATGGATTGACCAAAAAAATACACCTATTAATTGTAGCAGATCACCATAATTAATTGATGTAGAACTGCCACCATGAAAAGCTAATAAATATAGATCTATAACGGCAATGGGACAGCCTATAAGATGAGAAATGCGTAAAGGATGTTTTACACATAATCCTAAAATCGGCACAGTAATAATATATAAAGAAGTAATAAATCCAGCTTTACCAGCGGACGTATAAGAAAGACCAATTTGTTGTAACGCAGCACCACAAAACAAAATTATACTTAGGATGATAGATGCTTTATATAGGGAAAGTTTTTGTGGTAGTTTATCGAGCTGTTTCTTATTTTGGTTTGTCCACAAGATGAAGGGAAGTAATACACAAGTTCCGATAAGAAAACGAAATGCATTAAAGGTAAAAGGACCAATGCTTTCTGCTCCTAATCGTTGGGCTACAAAGCCACCACCCCAAACAATGGCTGTAATAAATAACATAAGTCGATATTTCATATATGAGTCCTTTCTTTGTATAATCAAATATATTATAACATATATTTTTTTGTATTTATAAATGATTTTTGTTACAACATTATATTTAATGAGAAAATTTTATCATAACTATATACGTACAAATAATGGACCGGTAAATATTGTTTAGAGCATATTAAATTTGTAAACATGAATTATATATATCATTATCAATATGTAGCATAATAAAAGAACACTATCTATATTAAAATATGGTATAATTAAATTAAACATTTATTTGGAGGCGAGCATCTTGTATACAAACGCATTAGTCACCGATTTATACCAACTAACCATGATGCAAGGATTATTTTTAGAAGGTAAGCATGAACAAATATGTATTTTTGATCGATTTTATCGAAAAAATCCTTTTCAAAATGGATATACGGTTATCGCTGGACTTAACCATGTAATTGACTTTGTAAAAAAATTACATTTTAATGAAGATGATCTTTCATATTTACGTAGTACGGGTTTATTTCAAGAATCATTTTTAACGTATTTAAAACAGTTTACTTTTACTGGTGATATCTATTCTATGCCAGAAGGTACTATCGCTTTTCCTCAAGAAGTACTACTTCGTATTCATGCCAAAAAAAGTGAAGCTATGTTATTAGAAACCTGTATTTCAATGATTTTAAATCACGAAAGCCTAATTGCTACAAAAGCACGACGTATACGCAGTGTTGCGGGAAAAGATACATTAATGGAATTTGGTCTACGCCGTGCTCAGGGAAAATCAGCGGGCGTATATGGAGCAAGAGCAGCTATGATTGGCGGTTTTAACGGTACGAGTAATGTTTTGGCAGGTGCTATGTTTCATATTCCTATTTTAGGCACTATGGCACATAGTTGGGTTATGAGTTTTCCTTCTGAACTAGAAGCATTTCGGGCTTATGCACGGCAATATCCTAATAATTTAATTTTATTAGTAGATACATATAATACATTGCGTCAAGGTGTTCCACATGCAATTGAAATTTTTCAGGAAATGCGTGCAGCAAATCGACTACCTAAAACATATGGTATTCGTTTGGATAGTGGTGATTTAGCATATCTTTCTAAAGAAGCACATAAACGATTAGCAGATGCAGGCTTTGCAGATGCTATTATTGCAGCTTCAAATGATTTAGATGAAAACCTTATTTCAGAATTAAAAATTCAAGGCAGCGTTATTAATTCATGGGGGATTGGGACTCATTTAATTACAGCTAAGGATGGTCCTTCATTAGGCGGGGTATTTAAACTAGTCGGACAATACGAAGGAAAAACATTTGTTCCTAAAATCAAAATGAGTGATAACGTAGAAAAAATATCGAATCCAGGAATTAAAAATGTCTATCGAATTTATGATAAAAAAAGCAGTAAAATGAAGGCAGATATTATTTCTTTAGAAGAGGAAATTATTGACCCTATGCAAGATTATGAATTAATACGTGATCGTGCCCCTTGGCGATTCCGTATGATTCATGGAGGAACATACGAAGTAAGGAAAATGCTCATACCTATTTTTCAACAGGGAAAATTAGTATATGAAACACCTAGTTTAGAAGAAGTTATTCATTATGCTGAAAAAGAAATCCATACCTTATGGCCAGAATATTTGCGATTAGTTAATCCTGAAGAAATGTGGGTGCAACGTAGTAAAAAATTAAATACAATAAGAGAACAGTTACTAGCAGAAGAATCGGCAAAATTTTTAAATATATGATGAAAAATAAATTGCTACTTTCTTAATTATGATAACATCTTCAAAGATAAATTAAGTAGGTCAAATTGTGACTATGTAGATTAAATAATCTTTTTTTTGTAAAAAAATAAATATTTAGTTAATACTCTTTTGTATTTACAGAAATGTCATGCATAAAAATACATTGCAGCCGTTACCTGGAATAATAAAATAGAACGCTTTTTTTTGCAAAAATGTATTTTTTTATCTATCCGTTGTTGCCTTAAAAGATAAATATGCGTATTCTTTAGATAATAAGAATGTAATATGTTAAAGGTGGTGTATAGATTGACGGAGATTGATAAAGATAGTAAAAAAGAACGTTTATTAGATTTATATACTCGTTTATTACGCGGGGAAGCATTACAAAAAGAAAAAGAAGCTAGCCATTATGGAGTAACCGAACGCAGTATTCAACGCGATTTACATGATATTATTGCATTTTGTAAGCACCAAAAAGAACATGGGCACTATATGGGACTGCGTTATAACCGCAAAAAATGCTCATTTCAATTAGAAGTTGAATCAGAATCTTGTTTCACATCAGAAGAAATTTTGGCACTATGTAAAGTGCTTTTAGGAAGCAAAGCATTTATTAAAGAAGAAATATCCAATTTATTGAATAAGTTCCTTAATGGTTGTGTTAATGCAGATGATAAAAAAATGATAAATCATTTAATTAAGAATGAATTATATCATTATATTGAACCTAAGCATAAAAAAAATATATTATCTATGTTATGGCGAATAGGCAAAGCAATACAATATAATCGATACATTACTATTGTTTATAATAATAAATATCGACAAAGTGTGGTCACACGTAATTTAAAACCACTCGCCATTTTATTTTCAGAATATTATTTTTATTTAATTGCAATCGTTCAAGATGACGAACATAATTTAAAAAGAAACACCAATTGGAACTATTCATCACCTATTGTTTATCGGATTGATCGCATTCAATCATTAAACATTAGCTCTAAACGATTTGTAATTTCTTATAGTCAACGCTTTGAAGAAGGCATTTTTCGGCGTAGAAGTCCTTTTATGTATGGGGGCAAACTACAATGTATTGTATTTACTTATGCTGGATATGATATTGATGCGATATTAGATAGATTGCCAACAGCAGAAGTAATATCTTATCAAAATGGAGTTTATACCGTACAAGCAACTGTATACGGAAATGGCATTGATATTTGGTTGCAAGGACAAGGTAAACTTGTACAGATAGTAAAAAAAGAGGAAATCGATGACAAATAAAAGTAAAAAAAGAAACTGTTCGCATTCTTGTTAATATATTAACAAGAATGCGAACAGTTAAGACGAAAACATAGGAAATAAGCGCCTCTACAGACCTCTGTTTTTATAACTTCCTATAATTTAACGTTATCGGAAATAATTATATATAAATACTTCTATTTTACTCACCTAGCTCATACCGAGCATTAATGCTTTTTAATTCCTTTTCACTACATTGTTCAATATAACTATATAAAAGATTTTCTAATATCACTATATCGGTTTTATTTATTTGTAATACTGCTGTCGTATTCCAATTATATTGTAAAAGTGTTTTCCATAAGGTACGAACAGATGGCATGAGTTTGTGCGGTAAAACGTTAATTGGTAAATTATCGCCTAAATAATATAAAATGCGATTTTTTTTCTTTCCTAGAATGCCTATTTGCATATAATTTACATCTGGATAATATCCGGCATATCCTATTAATTGCCAACCTGCAATAATCGTGACAATTCGTGGGTCTTTTTTTAAGAGGGTTTGCGTATAAGTACATAATAACTGATAAATTTGATGATCTGTTACACCTGGTGGGATTAATGATAATATCATTTCTATAAAGATTTGAGAATAGATAAAATAATCCAACGAAAGGTTTAATGTTGCTTTTGTATTAGTACATTCAAATTCGCTTAAAAAAAGTATTTGCTCTTCTTTTAGTATATTAAAAATAAGCGAACCTAATGGTAAAATGGTATGATTTCCTAATATTTTTTTCCCTCGCCTATGTACTATATGTAATAAACCTTCTTCTTTTGTATATACAGTAATATGCTGATATAAATCACTTTTTTTAATTTTTAATACAACACCATGATAAGTACGATTTATAGGTGTTTTATATCGTTTCATCATGTTCATTTTATTCTTTGTCTTTCGTATCTTTATACGGCTCTACATATAATCGGGCAATACGGAAACGCCGCAATTCTTTTACAGTAAATTTATAGGTCCCAATGATGACACTATCTTCTAATGCTGGTGTATGACCTAACATATAAAAAACATATCCGCCAATAGTATCTGCATCAACTTCTTCTAACATGGATAGGTGTAATAATTCTTCCACATCTTTTACTAATACCGTGCCGGCTAATTCATATGTTCCATTAGCAAAGGATTGTATTTCTTCTTTTTCTATACTATGTTCATTTTGAATAGTCCCTACAAGTTCTTCTAAAATATCTTCTAAACCAATTAATCCTACCGTGCTTCCGTATTCATCCACTACCATAGCTAAATATGTACGTTTAGAACGCATTAATTGCAACAACGAGGATACGGACATAATTTCAGGAATTATTAAAATCGGATGTTTTATAGTTCGCAAATTACGCTTTTTTTGTATGTATACTTCCATAAAATCTTTAATATGAACTAATCCTAACACATGATCTTTATCCCCTTCACATAAAGGATAGCGTGTATGACGAAAAGAACGAATTGTATCCAGATAATCTGCCATTGTATCCTGAGTATATAGGCAAACAATATCTTGACGAGGTACCATAATTTCTTTTGCCATGCGATCAACAAAATCAAATACATTATCAATCAATTCACTTTCTACCGTATCAATTTTTCCTTCTTTATGACTGGCAGTGACAAGCATACGTAATTCATCTTCGGTATGTGAGATATCAAATTCATTGGTTAACGTTTGATGAAATAAGTGTACTATACGTTTACTTATATATATACCTATTGCTAATAAAGGAGTACATATACGTTGCCAAATAAAAATCATTGTTCCAATTTTTAATAATACAGTAAAAGAATTATACAAAGCGATAGATTTAGGAATAAATGCACCCAAGATCCATGTTACGATTGTAATAAGGATACCGAATATAGTAATCAGTAAAATAACTAATTCCTTGGAGAGTATATAATTAAAAAATAATCCATAGCTATTTTTTAACACATAAAAAATAGCTATTCCACAAAGGGAAAGACTGATGATCACGCCTAATTGAGCGGCCCCTAAAAAATATTCAGGAGCTTGATAAAAAGGTAATAATTTACGGGCGTGTACCTCCCCTTCTTCAATACGTTCATTAATATATTCAGAGCGTAATTGAACAAAGGAAAATTTTCCCGCCACACAAATAGCACTTCCCACCAAGAAAAGAAGATAAATAATCCAGCCCTGTATAATCCCTTGAATTTCCATGTTAATACCTCTATTCTTTGGTATATCCTAATTCTCGTAATGCCGCGACCTTATTACGCCAATCAGCTTTTATTTTCACCCAAATATCCAAGTATACGGAAGAACCTAAAAGCGTTTCAATATCCTGTCTCGCTAATGCACCAACTTCTTTTAAAACTGAACCATTTTTACCAATTACAATTCGTTTTTGGGAATTTCGTTCTACATATATGTTTGTTCGAATATATACTTTATTTTTTGATCGTGTTTTCATTTCTTCTACGTATACTGCAATAGCATGAGGAATTTCTTCATTCATAACTAATAGTAATTTTTCACGAACAATTTCGGCAACTAAAAGTCGTTCTGGTTGATCTGTAATCATATCATCGGGAAAATATTTTGGTCCTTCCGGTAAGATTTGTTTTAGTTCATCTAAAACAACATCTACATTTTCGCCTCGTTTAGCAGAAATTGGAATAATTTGAGCAAAAGGATATAATTCACGATATGACATAATAGCTTGTAATACTTGTTCTTTCGTTAACAAATCAATTTTATTAATTAATAAAAAAACAGGCACAGTACAATTTTTTAATTTTTCGGAAATAAACATATCGCCTGGACCTTTTTTGTCAGTACCTGCAACTAAAAATAATACAGCTTCTATATCTTTTAAGGATTGATACGCTGCATCATCCATAAATTCTCCTAATTTATGTTTAGGTTTATGAATGCCTGGTGTATCTAAAAAAATCATCTGACTATTTTCATCTGTATGAATACATAAAATTCTATTACGTGTAGTTTGGGCTTTGTCTGAAACAATGGTCACCTTTTCTTTAATAATATGATTAATTAAAGTTGACTTTCCTACGTTTGGACGACCAATGACAGCAATAAATCCAGATAGAAATTTCTTCGTTTCCATAAACTCTCCTTTATAGCAATGAGAAATAATATATCATCGTGCTTGATGATTATATATTATTTCTACATTTATAACGTTTCTCCTTCACGGACATATCCTAATCGGCAAAGAATAAATTCTTCTTCTTTTCTCATTTCTTCTTTATCTTTTGGTTCCATGTGATCATATCCTAAAATATGTAACATACCATGAATTGTTAAATATGCTAATTCTCGTTCAAAAGAATGACCAAATTCAGTAGCCTGTTCTCGTACTTTATCCAATGAAATTATAATATCACCTAATAACGCTGTGTCAGGACCATCATATCCGTCATCTTCCCCTTCGTTTAAAGCAAAAGATAAGACGTCTGTAGGTCTATCTATATTTCTATATTGTTTATTTAACGTGTGTATATATTCATTTTGACAAAGCAAAATGCTAATTTCTGCTTGTGGACCTAAACCATATACTAACGCCGCTTCTTGACATACACGCTCAATAATTTCGTCATAAGCATTATTTTGTAAATTTGTTTTTTCATATGTAATAGTAATTTGCATAAAAATTATTCCTCCTATTTGGGTTCATGATATGCTTCATATGCTCGTATAATACGTGATACCATAGTATGTCGAACGACATCAGCAGCAGTAAGATGAACTATGCCTATCCCTTTGACAGAGGATAGTATCTTTACTGCCTCTACTAATCCTGATTGACGATGATCGGGCAAATCAATTTGTGAAACATCACCATTGACAACCATACGAGAATGATTGCCTAATCGAGTTAAAAACATTTTCATTTGTTCTTTCGTTGTATTTTGTGCTTCATCTAAAATAATAAATGAATGTTCTAATGTTCGCCCACGCATATAGGCCAATGGTGCTACTTCAATAATATTTTTAGCCGCTAATTTTTGGAATTTATCCCCACCAAACATATCCGCTAAGGCATCGTATAACGGACGCAAATACGGATCAATTTTATCTTGTAAATCGCCAGGTAAAAAACCTAATTTTTCCCCTGCTTCGACAGCAGGTCGAGTTAGTATAATACGTTCTACTTCTTGATTTCTTAGATAATATGCTGCCAATGCTACCGCCATATAGGTTTTTCCTGTACCGGCAGGACCAATTCCAAATGTGACAATATGCTTACGAATGGAATCAATATATGCTTTTTGCCCAAACGTTTTTGCCTTTATCAATCGTCCACGAGCAGAAGTATTGATTGTATCTTCATATAATTCTTTTAATTTTTGACCATTTCCTGCATGCAATTGTTGTACAATATAGCGAACATGCTGTTCTGTTATATATACTCGTTCTTGCTGTAAAAAACGTAATAACGTACTCGTTTGAATGACAATATCGGTTTCCTTTACATCTCCTTGTGCGCAAAGATTTGTACCTCTAATAGAAAAATGACAAGAAGGAAATTCTTTTTGTAAAAAATGCAAATAGACATCACCATGACCTAAAAGAGTGCGTAATTCTTCGATATTTTGACAATGTATAGTGATTTCGTGCATGCCTTTTTTACTCTCCTTTATGCTGTGTGAATTTGTGTACCCCTTTACCATTTAAATACGTACATAATTTGCCTTGCCATGTATCCTTTTTTTTAGCTCTGCCTCAATCATATCTCTGATTTTCCACCAGCCCATACCCCAATTTGCCATTTCCGTTGCTTCTTTTGGTGCTCTTCCTATTAAGCGTTGAAAAACTATATCTGGTCTCGTATATTCTAAAAAAGAAACGACTCTTTGGACATATTCTTCACAAGGCCATAATTTTATACGACCTTCTTTATACCATCTTGTCATTAACGTTCCCTTGATTAAGTATAACGCATGTAATTTTATTTCATGATTCGGTAATGCCGAAATAATTTTTGCGGTTTCAATTGTATCTTCCATGGTATCCCAAGGTAAATCTAATATTACATGAGTACAAACACGAAACCCATAATCACGAACCATACACAAAGCATCAATATATTCAGCCAACGTATGTCCACGATTAATTTTAACCAACGTTTTATAATTAGCGGTTTGTAAACCGAATTCGAGTAAAATATCAACTTGATAGGTTTGTTGAATTTTTTTTAAAACATCTAAGTATTCACGAGTAATGCAATCAGGACGTGTAGCAATAGCTAATCCCACAATATTAGGAAGACACGCTTCTACTAAAAATGAATGAAATGCCGTAATAGGTAAATAAGTATTAGTAAAATTTTGAAAATAAGCAATAAATTTATGTGCTTTATATTTAGGGGCAATATGAGCAATATTAGCTTTAATTTGTTCTGCTACGGAAAAAGAGGCCGGTAAATTTTCATAACCAGCACCAATAGATCCACAAAACACACAACCATTTCTGCCTAAAGTCCCGTCGCGATTTGGACATGTATCTGGAATACTGATAGGTAATTTATATACTTTTTCGCCGTATGTTTCTTTTAGATACGTCGAATAAACACGATATCGTTCGTTCATATAACTCCTCATATTAAGTGGCATATCTTACTACCATCATGAGTGAATAAACCTAGTATCACTCTGAAAAATATAATGTATATATATCAGTATAACACATTTTGATATTATAAAATATGAAAATCTTTTCTTTTTCGTTTTTTCATGGAAGTCTTTTAGATAAAAATATGGAATTTATCCTGTTACGATATCATTGGGTTAATGACATTATTTTATTTATTCTTAAACTAGCTATTCTATCTTCATCTACTGTTATTCCCTATTATTTTATGTTAGGATATACATAAATACGTTTTACAGGGAGGTTTATGTATGTTAACAATTGGTTTGGCCCAACTTCATATTCACGCTGGCAATCCTCGCTATAATTTAACTATAATGCAACAATATATCCAACATGCAAAAGAGGAAAATTGTGATATAATTATTTTCCCCGAGTTAGCAATTCCAGGATATTTTATAGGTGATTTATGGGAACAAACGGATTTTATTAATGAATCGATAGCTTGTGGTGAAGAAATTCGCAAAGCTGCAAATGGAATTATTATTATTTTTGGTAATGTTGCTATAGATAAAAACAAAAAACAACATGATAATCGCTTACGCAAATATAATGCTATGTTTATTGCACATAATCAATCGTTCATAGGCCCCTCCCGCTCGCCTTATCCTTTCTATATTAAAACATTATTACCAGATTATCGTGAATTTTCGGATCCACGGCATTTTACTTCGCTCATTCAAGTGGCCCAAGAGGAAAACTGTACAATTTACGACTTATTATCTCCAATTAAGTTAAATACGTCCTCGCCTCATCCATTACGGGTTGGTCCGCTTATTTGTGAAGATAGTTGGGATGATGCTTATCAGGTAAAACCAATGCTGAATCTACAACAAGAAGCCCCCATAGATTTATTTGTTAATATTTCCAATTCTCCTTTTACCATTGGCAAAACAAAAAAAAGGCATGAACTCTTTCATGAAAAGTTGAATATGCTTCATGCTCCTGCCGTATATGTAAATGTTACGGGAATCCAAAATAATGGTAAAAATGTTTATACCTTTGATGGCTCTTCTAGTGCTTATAATCAAGATGGAACACCGGTTTATACTTGTAAGACGTTTTCAGATGAACTAGCTATTTTACAATATGATGAAGTGAATCATCAATTTATTCCTCCCTCGGGATATATACAAAAAAACAACACAAGCGAAATTACTTCTATCTATGAAGCATTACACTACGGTATTCATACTTTCTTAACTACCATGGGAATAGAAAAAGTAGTTATCGGTATATCTGGTGGTATTGATTCAGCTGTAAATGCAGCTTTATATGCTCGTGTTTTGAAACCAGAAAATATATTGCTCGTAAATATGCCAAGTCAATATAATTCAGATTTAACCAAAAACCTTTCCCAACAATTAGCTGACAATTTACAATGCCCTTATGCGATAGTGCCTATTCAAGATAGTGTAGAATTAACATGTAGGCAAATTCAGGATATTCAAAATAATCAACCACGAGCAGCTGCGGCAAAGTTGCAACTAACCGATGCGGTATTAGAAAATATCCAAGCACGTGATCGATCATCCCGTGTATTAGCTGGAATAGCGGCAGCTTTTGGCGGAGTTTTTACTTGCAATGCCAATAAGGCCGAATGCACCGTTGGTTATGCAACTTTATACGGTGATAGTGCGGGCTTTTTAGCTGCCACAGCAGATTTATGGAAACATCAAGTATATGATTTAGCATATTATCTCAATGATAAGGTGTATAAGAAAGAGGTCATTCCCCAAGAGATTATTGATCTTGTACCTAGTGCAGAATTATCGGCACAACAAGATATTACTAAAGGGCAAGGGGACCCTTTATGTTATCCTTACCATGATTATTTATTTGCAGCTTTTATCGAAAAATGGAATCGTGCTACCCCAGAAACTATTTTAAATCACTACGCAAAGGGAACATTAGAGGAGTATTTAGGTTGTCCCATTAGTATTCATTCTATATTTCCTAATGCAGCTGCTTTTATTACGGATTTAGAATATTGGTGGAAGCGATTTTCGGGGTTAGGTGTGGCAAAGCGTATTCAAAGTCCACCTATTTTATCTGTTAGTCGGCGTTCTTTCGGCTTTGACTTACGAGAATCTCAATTGACTCCATATTATTCGCAAGCATATTTGCACTTAAAAGAAAAACTTCTTACATCTCAAAAATAATAACAAAGGCAACGCTTTATTACGCAATCTACATAACGAATACCCCAATACTAGTGTTTGTTTATGCACTTAATTTAGTATTGGGGTACTCTCCTTCTTATCTTAGAGATACTCTTCATTTATGCTGTATTTTCAATGCTATTATAACTTTTATTTTAATTTTTATACTATATTGGATATTAAAAACTGCCTCAGAAACTTATTTTTTAGTTATAACTTTTTGGGGCAGTTTTTTATATATTATGTTTTTCCTAAAAAAACAATAAAGCCATTACACTTCTTCCGGATCCAGCCAATAGTGACGCTGCAAAAGATATTCTGCCACATCGGACTTAAAAATATCCTTAATAACATCCGCCAATAAAACTTCTTTTTTTTCATCTACCTTAATAAATATATGTGGCTTTTTTAACTCCGTATCTTCCAATTCATCTTTTAATTCACGACTTTCTTTTTCCCAAATATTTTCAAATAATTGCCGTTGTGGATCATAAATAAATTCACATCGCGTTTGTGTATACAATTGTAATCCATCATTCATTTTTATTTTACTTTCGCCTAAACGAGCTCCACGCTGAATATGAATAGAAATCACCTGATAAGATAAATCTGGTAAGACCATATCTGCTAGCGATACAATTTGTTTTAGCAAAGCCTCAACCGGTTTAATTTCATCTTGGGTTAATACTCTTCCATCTACATAATAGCTATCATTTTCATACGTTAAAGCAAATGTACCCAAACTTGCATCGATAATATAATTTTTTTTACGGTAACTTTAAAATATTCCTGTAACAAAGGTGTTAAATTCATACGCCATCCCTCTCATCATTTTAATATTAATTATCAACTCCTTACATAGTATATCATATTCATAGCGTTTACGCACTGCATCATGTATATTCATATTATTTTTTATGCTGAAAATCTTTCCATAGCATGCTCGGTTGAATTCCTTCGTTATGTTGATATTTTCCACTCGTATATCCATCATATTCACCATCAATATCATGATAATAAATTTGACAAATTTCTACATTCGGGTAAATGCGAATAGGTTGAACACAAAAAATTTCTAATGTCCAAAAACCAGCAAAGCCAACATCGCCAAAACCAGCGGTAACATGAATAAATACCCCTAACCGTCCTACAGAAGATCGACCTTCTAACATCGGAATATATCCATCTGTCTTCGTGTATTCATTTGTTCTACCTAGATATAGTATATTCGGTTGTAATACATATCCTTCTTCGGGAATAATTATTTTTCGTGTACTATTCGGGGTTGCCATATCTAATTGTCGATTTTCATATACTAATAATTCATTAAATAATGATAAATTATAACTATTCGGATTTATCCGTTCTGGTAAAAATGGTTCAATGTGAATTTCTTTTCCCAAATGTTTTATAATTTCCCTTCCAGATAATATCATATATAACACACCTTTCTTCATATATAAAGCATATCTATATCATTAGCTTTGTCGAATATCAATTGCACGTAGTGGAGTTTGATTATTCGTAAAAGAAACAAGATAAAAACGAACAGGCAAACCTAAAGATAAAGATGTATGCAAAAATTCTTCTTTGCCAAAGAAAAACTCTTGTCCATCATATAATCGTACAAATCCCCCTATTTTCCCCGGTAGTATGCGTGAAATACTACCTTCATAAACCGTTTCTCCTAAATGTGCCGCCTGCAACCAAAATGCATCTAATAGAGGCCACACTTGTTCTAGTGTTAATGCAGGAAAAGAGGAAAGTTCTACGCGTTGTTGTAACTCTATGGGAATATGCCAATGATATTGTTTCTGTAAACGTAATGCCGCTGTTTCATGCCAATATGCGGCTTTTAAATCCATCACATGCTGTCGTAATATATCTGCTATTTCTATCAATACGTGAATTTTTTGTGCTCTTTCACCGGGCATAAGCATAGCCCGGCTACCTTCTGTAATAGCCTGATTCCATTGCTGTTTTTTTATATTAACAAGCATAAGTCCTCGATATAAAATCCAATGTCGATGATATACACTAAGTCCTTTCAAAATAGCGGCTGCTCGTTGTGTGTTATGATTATGCATTTCACACATAGACATACGATAGGAAAACCAAATTTCATTATCGTTATGACAAGGAGATATGCGCCGCAGTGCTTCTTGACAAAACTGAATGCATGTATCATATTGTTTTAATTTTAATAAATATTTCGTCTTTTGTACATACCACCATTCGCGGGGAGATTCATAAAACGTGACCGTTCCATCGGCATGTACTTTTTTTTCTTCCGCTGCTAGTTTATCTGGATTTAACAAGGATAAATAATAATCTCGTTGCTTATATGAAAAAGAAGAATCGCCTTGAAATGCTTGTAAAATTTTACGTACCGTTCGTTCATACGGGGTATATATATTTTGTTTACAATACGAAAAAATAGATGCAGCAGCTCGCAAAAATACCGTTTTATCCTGTTGCTGTGATTGAAACGGAAAGATATAGGTATAATATAAACACCAGCAATAGACATTATATAAAATATGATATTGGGGATACCGAATAATGCCTGCCCTTGAGATAATATGTCCTTTATGATATTGTTTTACTTTACGTAAACTATATGCATAAAAATAATAATCTTGAGGAGTCCATGTAGTTTGCTCGGATTCTTTTTCATAAAAACCTATAATATCATGATATTTTTGAGCTTTATATAGAACACGTATCTCGTTTATTTTCATAAATACACCTATTTTTTAAGATACACACCATACTGTATAATCTATATCATTATATCTACTATTTAGAGGCCAACTTTTCTGTATACGTACAAGTAGGATACCCACTACAACCATAAAAATTACCATAAGGGCCTTTACGTAACCGTAAGGGGCGAGAACACCGAGGACAATTATGCGGCGGATTAGACGTAATTCCTACATGCAATAATAATTGTTGCAAAAATTCAATTTGATCGACAAGAAAAGACTGCAAATTTTCTTTACCTTGACTCATATTTTGCAAGCGATTCTCCCAAATAGCCGTTGCATCAGGATAGCGCAATGCATCAGGCAATGCTTCTATTAATTCATAGGCAATATCAGTAGGAATTAAATATTTTTTACGACCTTCTTCCTTAAGAAACTTACGATCAATCAATTCTTTTATAATGATAGCACGTGTTGCTTCCGTCCCTATACCTTGTACTTCTTTTAAAATTTTTTTAACCTTTCATCTTTTACATATTTATATATTTCTTTCATAGCACCTACCAACGAAGCCGCCGTAAAACGAGATGGCGGTTTCGTCATTTTTTTCTCGACTGTTCCCGATTCATAGGTCACCTTATCGCCAACGCATGTAGAAGGCAAAAGATGTACTTTTTCATCCGAATTAGTATTAGCATACTGTTGATATAACGCTTTCCATCCCCATTCACGAACCGCCTTACCATGAGCAATAAAAATTTCTGCCGCCATGGTTAATTGCAATTGGGTGCTATCATACTCATAAGGTTTATAAAATTGAGCTATATATGCTTGTGCGATTAAATAATATATATGCTGTTGTATAGAAGTAAGGGTAGAAAAAGAGCAGGGCATTTTAGTTGGAATAATAGCATGATGTGCCGTAATTTTTTTATCATTCCATGCTAAACTACGTACCGTTAAATCAGCATTCTGACTCCATATAGACAATTCTCCTGCCGAAATACGTTGTAAGTTCTGTAAAATAACCGTGCGATCTTTCCATTGATTTAAAGGTAAATAATTACAATCAGAACGAGGATAGGTAGTTACTTTCTTTTCATATAACGCCTGGGCCGCTTCTAACACTTGTTGAGGCTCATACCCATATCGCTTACCTGCTAATATCTGTAAATCTGATAATGATAAGGGAAATGGAGGCATTTCCTTCTTTTTTTTGTTGAATACGAAAGAATCGTGCCAATAGGGTTTTCTTGTATCTTTTTTAAAACAACTGTAACTTCATCTTTCTTTAAACAACGACCTTGTTCATCTAGACCTGATTGCAATTCATTCGGTTTCCAAACAGCATGAATCATTCCATTTTGATGTATAACAGCTATTTTAATACCATAATATGCTAGTGGTATAAAATGATCTAACTCTTGTTGCCTCCTTACCACTAATGCCAATGTTGGCGTTTTAACTCTACCAATAGGAAATACCACTCGCTTATGCTTTTTTTCTTGTGCTGCCAACGTATAGGCCCTAGATAAATTCATGCCAATAAGCCAATCAGCACGACTTCGTGCTAAAGCAGAATCACGCAAAGGTGTAAAATTAGCATTATCTTGCACATGTGCTAATGCATACTGAATGCTATCTTTATCCAACGCATTCAATAAAATTCGTTGTACTGGTTTTTTATTCTCTACAAATTCTAATATTTCATCAATTAGCAACTGCCCTTCCCGATCAGGGTCACCCGCGTGGACAATACTATCTGCTTGGTGTATCAATTGTTTAATTATCGCAAATTGTTTTTTCGCTGTCGGTGAAATTAATAGTTTCCATGTTTGTGGAATAATAGGAAGATCTTCTCGTCGCCAATATTTATATCTAGCTTGATATGCATGGGGTTCTGCCTGCTGTAAAATATGTCCATATGCCCAGGTAACCACATCTTTACCGCAATAAATATACCCATTATGTGATTTTATTGGGCCTGATAAATTTTTAGCTAATTCTCGTCCCACGCTTGGCTTTTCTGCAATAAATAATTTCATTGAATTCACTTTCCCTGGAACAATATTATCATGAAGATTTTTGTAAAAGGAGATGCGACAATACACTGCCAAGCATCATTAATTGATGTATCTTTTTTTATACAAATGCCTGCATTTCTTCAAACGAAAGTAATGTAACCGAAAAAGGAAAATCGCTCAAAAAGCGACACACTATGGATTTGGTATCAGCAGTTGTACGAACATAACCAATCCCCTGTTTTCCATCTAGTGTTGTCACTACACCCACATGATCTAAACCCTCGAGTAAGCGAATAAACATGGTCATTTGAGATGGCTCAATTTGAAAATATACCCACTGTGAGTCAAGCATTTGTTTTCCCTACTTTACGGCGTAATAAAGAGTGCGGTTCTATACGTATAGGACTTGGTATCCCTACGCATTCTTTTGGATGACGTGCTGCATCAATAGGTAGCCCCTCTTCATTAACAAGTGTTTTGATCTCTATGCGTACAATATTTTCATGAGGTTGTAAAAATTCAACTTCTTGCCCTACTTTGAAGTGATTACGTTGCTCTATCCAAATAATTTGCTGCACTTCATCATATGACTTTACCACGCCTATAAATTCATGTGTTTGTGTATTCGAGGAATGGCTATATACCTGATCGGCTTCGGTTGGACGTGAAACGGCAAAACCTCTTGTATATGGCCGATGTGATATCTTTTCTAATTCTTCTACCCATTCAGGTTTTATCGTAAAATGTGATGGATCTTTTTCATAAGCATCCATCGCTTCTCGGTACACTTTTACTACTGTAGCCACATAATGTACACTTTTCATGCGTCCTTCAATTTTTAAACTTGTAAGTCCTGCTTCATACATATCAGGGATGTACGGTAACATACATAGATCTTTAGAATTAAAAATATAGGTTCCTCGTTCATCTTCCACGACAGGGAAATACTCACCGGGTCTCGTTTCTTCAACAATATTGTATTTGAATCGACAGCATTGAACACATTGCCCTCTATTAGAATCCCTATTTTGTGTAAAGTAATTACTTAATAAGCACCTACCTGAATACGAAATACACATAGCCCCATGTACAAATCCTTCAAGTTCAACGGGCACACGATCATGGATTTCATGAATATCATGTAAACTCACTTCTCGCGCCATTACGACGCGTGAAGCCCCTTGATCATGCCAAAACTTAACAGCCGCCCAATTAGTTGTATTCGCTTGTGTGGAAATATGTACAGGTAAATTAGGAACAACTTCTCTAACTATACCAAAAATTCCTGGATCAGCCACCAAAACTGCATCTGCGTGAAATTCATATAGTTGTTTTAAATATGAGGGCAATGCAGGTAAATCCTCATGTTTAGGGAAAATATTAACGGTTACGTACACTTTTTTCCCAAGTTTATGGGCATAAAAAATTGCCTCTTTCATTTCCTCAGGAGAAAAATTATCACTAAATGCACGTAACCCAAATGATTTTCCCCCTAAATAGACGGCATCAGCACCATATAAAAATGCTGCCTTTAACTTATCCATATTTCCTGCTGGTGCTAATAATTCCATGTGTTGCATTATTTTATTCTAATCCTTTCTCTATAACAAAGAATACCTTCTCGTTCATTCATAGTGATATCCCTTATATCGGGATACGGTCATGCCATCACCATTTTCAAAAAAAACTGTTGAAAATAATGTTTCATTTTCTATATAAGATAAAAATGTACGTATCCGTTGTACGGCCGTTCGATGTTTATGTGGTATTGTTCCGTCAATATATAACATATCGTGATACCGCACATTATCTGCTACGATAAGTGCTTGCTTTTGTAGATATGGCAAAATAAGTTGTAATTGCCGAATATATTGCCCCTTAGGACCATCTAAAAAGACAAAGTCCCATCTTTCATGTAATGTTTTCAATACGGAACAAGCATCACCTGTATGAAATCGAATTTGCTTTTCATAGGGGGTACGAGAAATAAAAAAATGAGCTTTTTCCATACGCTCGGTATTAATTTCTATTGTATCAATAATAGCACCTGGTGCCGCATATAGTAGCATTAGTAATGTTGAATACCCAATCCCTGTACCTATTTCTAGTATATGTTTCGGTTTATACTGCTTTACGATATGACATAACAAGGAAATTTCTGATTGACGAATCAATGGCACTTCCTGTTGTCTACCATACCGCTCCATCTCTAATAATAATCCCTTCATCGAAGATACTCCTGTATATTACGTAAATGTTCTTCATACGTAGTTGCAAAATGGTTATGTCCCTCGCGATCGGCTACAAAATATACATATGGCGTTTCTTTTTCTGATAACGCTGCTTCTAAACAAGGTAACCCTGGATTACAAATAGCCCCAGGCGGCAACCCTTCATACTTATACGTATTATAAGGTGAATCATATTGTAATTCAGATAGAGAATATCCCAATTTATGAGTTCCCATAGCATACGAAATACTTGCATCAGATTGCAATTTCATATGTATTTTTAATCGTTGATGAAATGTTTCGGCAATAGGTTTTCTATCTTCTCCATATCGAGCTTCTCGTTCTACTAAAGAAGCAAGTGCTACCCACTCAGATACAGTTAAATGCTGTTTTTTAGCTTTACTTCGCCATGTACTCGGTACTTTACGATCAAAATTTTTTAACATAACTTGCACAACATCCTTTGCCTTCGCATGATAAGGAATATCATACGTATCAGGAAATAAAAAACCCTCTGCTTTAAATACCACTGGACGTGTGCTTTTCATATATGGATAAAGCAAAGAATCCTGATTCGCTGCTTGCAAAAAATCTTTTTCAGATATACGACCTTTTGAGGCAATCACCTTAGCAATTTGCCTTACCGTATATCCTTCTGGAATAACAATACGATAAGCCTCTGAATGTCCGCTAGTAAGTTTATGAATCATTGCATAAAAACTCATATGAGAGGTAATAAAATATTCCCCTGCTCTCAATGTATGGGCATTACCTGTTATACGCACAATAAAAACAAAAAGCCGTGGATGACTAATATATCCTTGTTGATATAACTGCTGTGCTACTTGTACTGCTGTTTGATTATCTTGCACTTGAAAATAACCTTTGTTTTTATGCCAAGACCACGGCATAAAATATATGGCAAAAGCAATGCATATAACCGTAATTATCCCCAGTACTACGAGACCAATACTATATATTTTTTTATTTTCTTTAAACCAGATTCTCATATCCATGAGCTTATTATACATTATCTGTATAGTCCTTGCCAACTTTTCACTAAAAGAGATGGCATTTGCCATATTTTAATCTAATATTCAAAATCAAAAGAAGTCTTGCACATAGACAAGACTTCTTTCACCCAATTATTACCTATAATATTTTAGATAAAAATTCCTTGGTTCTTTCTTCTACGGGATGCGAAAAAAATTTGTTGCGGTGTCCCTTCTTCACAAATAATCCCTTCATCAATAAATAACACTCTGTCGGCAACTTCTTTAGCAAATCCCATTTCATGTGTAACAATGGCCATAGACATGCCTTCATGAGCTAATTCTTTAATAACATCCAATACTTCCCGTACCATTTCTGGATCTAATGCCGATGTTGGTTCATCAAAAAGCATAAATTTGGGTTTCATTGCTAATGCTCGAGCAATCGCTACTCGCTGTTGTTGTCCCCCTGATAAGGTATCAGGATAAGCATTTTTTTTATCTTCTAATCCAACCTTTTTAAGTAATTGCAACGCATGCACTTCTGCTTCTGATTTTGATTCGTGACGTATTTTAATCGGCGCTAAGGTAATATTTTCAAGTACTGTCATATGCGGAAATAAATTAAATCGTTGAAAGACCATTCCTACTTCTTTACGAACCGCATTAATGCTGTCTGCATCATCTATACCTACGCCATCTACGGTGATATGACCTGCCGTAGGTTCTTCTAAACGATTGATACACCGTAATATCGTACTTTTTCCCGAACCAGAAGGCCCAATAATGACCACTACTTCTTTATCTTGAATAGTTAAATCAATGCCCTTTAATACAGCATGATTACCAAACTTTTTTTCTAATCCCTCAATTTTTATCATCCGTCGCCAGCCTCCGTTCTAAATAACTAACTAATTGGGCAATACTCAAAGTCATAATTAAATAAATAGCAGCTACGGTTAACCAAATTTCAAAGGACCCATATGTTTTAGCAATAATTAATTGCCCTTTACGTGTTAATTCTTCAAAGCCAATAACAGAAACTAACGACGTTTCCTTGGTCATCGAAATAAATTCATTCCCTAATGGAGGAATAACTTTACGAAAAGCTTGTGGTAAAATAATATACCACATAGTTTGCATCCAAGATAAGCCCAATGACCGCCCTGCTTCCATTTGTCCTTTATCAACAGCTTGAATGCCCGCACGAAATATTTCCGAAACATAAGCGCCACTATTAATGGAGCAAGCTGCAACGGCAGCAACAAAAGGATTGATACGTTGACCGATAATCATAGGAAGTGCAAAGTAAATTAAAAAAATCTGTACTAATAATGGTGTGCCTCGCAAAATATTAACATAACAAATGGCAATACCTTTTATTATTTTTAGTTGCGAAAGGCGACAAATACTGACAATTAATCCCAAAATAAAGCCAATACCTACGGAAATCGCTGTAATTTCAATTGTAACTCCAGCTCCCGTAATAAGCAGAGGTAGCGAGTTCCAAATTAACTCAAAATCAAAAGACGACATAATAATTCTCCTTCATACTAATTTATGAATATTTATAACTATTTACGTTATATATTATAGTTGTATTTTTATGCGTTGTCAAATTATAAAATAAAAAATAGAGAAAAAAATTACGCTAATTCTCGACTTATTTCAAATTTAGTTACATATTATTGCCCTAATACATGTACTAACTCATATTTCTTTTTATCTAAGGTATTCTTTATTGATGCTGCTTTAGCATAAGGAGTTGCCATAATAACATTATCTCGTAGACCAATAATACAATTAGTATTGCCTTGTAGCCATGTGTCAATCGCACATTGTGCTAATTTCCCAGCCATTACAGCATCATAAGAAGAAGGAGAACCGCCTCGTTGAATATAACCTAACACCGTTAAATTCGTTTCAACTTGCGTGTGCTGTTGAATATAAGCAACGACATCGCTACCTTTGGCCGCACCTTCAGCGACAATAATAATGCTGCTCATTTTTTTTCTTTCATGCGAAGCGGTTAATTGTTGACAAATCCCCGCCAAATCAACAGGGTACTCTGGAATTAATACCATTTCAGCACCTACCGCTAACCCCGCCTCAAGTGCAATAAATCCAGAATTCCGTCCCATCACTTCAATTACGGCAACGCGTTCATGTGAAAATGCCGTATCACGAATTTTATTCACAGCAGTTAATACGGTATTAACGGCCGTATCAAAACCCAGCGTATATTGTGTTCCAGGCATATCATTATCAATAGTTCCAGGAATAACCATCGTATCAATACCTTGTCTACTTAGTGCTGCAGCACCACGCATGGAACCATCTCCGCCAATCACAAAAAGCATATCTATTTGTGATTGCTGTAAATAGTCCGCGGCTTGCTTTTGAGCTGATTCATGTAAAAAAGAAGGACAACGAGCAGTACGTAACATCGTCCCCCCCCGGTGAATAATTTCACCGACACTTCTCCTCGTGAGGGGAATAATTTCTTGGTTTAAAAGACCTTCATAACCACGCATAATACCATATACATCAATACCTTTGGATAAAGCATACCGAGTCAATCCGCGAATAGCAGCATTCATTCCTGGTGCATCACCGCCGCTTGTTAGAATTGCTATTTTCCGTTTCATTATTTCGCCTCCGTTTTTCCCGTTTTACAAAATTAACTTTTTTATCTCGAAGTGTCTTCGTAATCATTTGTACGATTTGTCCCGAACCGCCTCGAGTCGTATCAATAACAGCATCACAGTAGGGATAAATAGTTTCCCATTCTTTCAACATTTTTCGTACAAAAACGGATAAATTGTCGTAATCAACAGTAGGTCGTTTGCCAATATGGCGCTTAACTCGTTCTTCCACGCGAAAAGGTTCTGTTAATAAAGCAATAATAAATCCATGCTTATGTAATATACGATATGATTCAATCGTCATAGGAAAATTTCCGCCAAAGGAAATAACGGCTTCATGATAGCGGCTTACTTGTTGCAATATATTTATTTCACGCTCTCGAAATGCGGCTTCACCAGAAGAGGAATAAAATTCAGCAATGGTTTTATCTTCCGCTTGTTCGATTCTTCTATCTGTATCGACAAATTGCCAATTTAAATGATGTGCTAATTTTCTACCAATATGACTTTTACCACTGCCCATCATGCCAACCAAAACAATATTCCTTTTCATTACCGTACCTCCCTTCTCTATTTACAAACATTGCATTTTATTATAGCAAAAAAAAATAATATACACAAAAAAAGAAAGAATTTTATAACAACTACAAAATTCTTCCCTTACATACGTTATTCATTATAGATAACCACGCCTACATAAACTTACAAAATCACCATCCCCGATAATGATATGATCTAAAACCTGAATTCCCATGATATTCCCTGCTTCAGCAATGCGTTTAGTAATCGCAATATCATCAGGGCTCGGTTCTGGATCCCCACTAGGATGATTATGTGCTAAAATAACCGCTGCAGCATTATATTGTAAGGCCATCCGAAAGACATCTCTGGCTTTAGCTACACTCATATTCAAAGAACCTATAGAAATGGTCTGTATACAAATTAACCGATTTTTAGTAGATAAAAATGCTGCTATAAATCGCTCCTGCGGTAAATATCGCATATCTTCCATTAAATATTCTGCAATACAATCGGGATTATTAAAATCAGGAGAATTCTTTTTTACACGCTGTTTAACAATCCTTCGACCTAATTCAACAGCCGCACATAACGTAATGGCCTTATCTCTTCCAATACCATGAATTTTACACAAATCACGCACCGTTATTTCGCCTAAATAATAAATATTTTCTTGTGGTAATTGCTGTAATACTAAATCAGCAATCTCCAAAACAGAGTATCCTTTTATCCCTGTACGCAATAAAATAGCCAATAAATCTCGATCAGTTACTGCCTTTTTCCCTTGTTGAATAAACTTTTCGCGTGGTTGTTCATTTTTTGTACAGAACGTTGGTTTCATTATCACACCTGTGCTTGAACAAGCATTTCTTTTACCTCCGCTAGAGGTAATCCAATAACATTAGTAAATGATCCATGTATTTCTTTTATAAAGGAAGCAGCCCCACCTTGAATAGCATATGCACCTGCTTTGTCCATTGGTTCTTTCGTACGAATATACGCATCAATTTCTACAGCCGAAAGTATCCTAAATATGACACGTGTTTGTACTACTGTTTCGTATACTTTTTCTTGCCGCCGTAACACAACTGCAGTAAAGACCATATGCTCTTTTCCCGATAACTGCTGCAACATATGTCTTGCCGCTTCAACATGATGCGGTTTACCTAAAATAGTCGTTCCCAATGCAACAATAGTATCGGCTGCCAATACCCAATCATGACTATAAATACGACTAACTGCTGCGGCTTTACCACGTGCTTGCCGTAAACAAAATGCTGACGGATCTCCTTGAACAGGAATATCCTCTTCGTAAGACGAAGGTTTTATTTCATATACATATTGCAGCGTATTTAATAACTCTTTGCGTCGTGGCGATGTAGATGCTAACAGTAACACAATCGTGCCTCCTATTATAATTTTCTAGCAATAAACCAAGCAATAATAATACCGATAATACTCAACACATTCGGTGCAAAATGGAGACCAAAATTAAATTCTATAATATATAAATTAATGGCAATATTGTTGATATTAAAAATTTCGTGATGCTCCGTAAGTAAAGAAATCGTATTTCCTATTTCTGAAGTATTAATTAATTCCCCTATAATACCTCCAAAAATTCCACCTAACACTAAAATAACAATAATGACAAACGTACTTTGAGATGAAAATCGTTTCATGCTCTTCCTCCTTATCTCAAAAGTTGAGTTTATTATACAAGCTGTTCCACAAAGAGGCAATAGTTATGAGCGAAAATGACCGAAATTTCATCTAAAAATTAAAAATGAAATACTCGGTCATTTATATTTTATATATTCGTTATTTTTTTTGCATTTTTGCCCATGTATCTCGTAAACCTACAATGCGATTTACTACAATATGATCCGATGTAGTATCTGGATCGATGACAAAATAACCTTGCCGTAAAAATTGAAAAGAATTTCCTTGTTTAAATTCTTTAATATACGCTTCTGCCTTACTCTGATATTCAACTAAACTTTGAGGATTGATTTGCTCTAAAATATCTTTGTCCCCGTCTTCTTCATTGTCTGTTAATAAATAATCATACATTCTAGTTGTAATATCTACCGCATCTGCTGCTGATACCCAATGTAATGTCCCTTTCACCTTGCGATTGGCATTTTCTCCCGTACCGCTCTTACTTTCAGGATCATGAGTACAATGTATTTCAATAATATTTCCTTGTTCATCTTTTAACACACGTTCACATTTAATAATATATGCATACTTTAACCGTACTTCTTTACCTGGTGCCAAACGGAAAAATTTTCTAACTGGTTCTTCCATAAAATCTTGTCGTTCAATATACAATTCACGACTAAACGTTATTTTACGTTGTCCCATTGATTCATTTTCTTGATTATTATCAGCGATTAATGTTTCTGTTTTGCCTTCCGGATAATCGACTAACACCACTTTAATCGGATCGATTACCGTCATAATACGGGGAACTTTTAGCTTCAGATCTTCGCGAATACAATATTCTAGCAATGCACTATCAACCATACTATCCGCTTTAGCTACACCAATGCGTTCACAAAAATCGCGAATCGAAGCAGGTGTATATCCTCTTCTTCGAATGCCTGAAATAGTAGGCATCCGAGGATCATCCCAACCACGTACGACTCCTTTTTCGACTAACGCCCGTAATTTTCGCTTACTCGTAATCATATGGGTAACATTTAAACGAGCAAATTCAATTTGCTGTGGTTTTTGTCCTTCTGGATCTTCCCAGTCTTTTAATACCCAATTATACAATGGACGATGTGCTTCAAACTCTAACGTACAAATAGAATGAGTAATACGTTCAATTGCATCTGAAACAGGATGGGCAAAATCATACATAGGATAAATGCACCATGTATTTCCAGTTCGATGATGAGATGCATGTAAAATACGGTATAATACGGGATCCCGCATGTTAAGGTTAGGACTAGCCATATCAATCTTGGCCCGTAAAACCTTTTCCCCGTCTTGATATTTTCCTTCTTTCATTTCCTGAAATAATCGTAAATTTTCTTCTACACTACGATCGCGGTACGGACTTTCCTTACCAGGTTCATTAAAAGTTCCACGATAAGCATGAATTTCTTCCCCCGATAAATCATCGACATAAGCTTTTCCAAGCGAAATTAATTTCACGGCGTAATCGTATAAAATAGGGAAATAATCAGAGGCGTAAAACATACGATCATCCCATGAAAATCCTAACCATTCAACATCTTCTTTTATCGAATTAACATATTCCGTGTCTTCCTTTGAGGGATTTGTATCATCAAAGCGTAAATTCGTAATACCGCCATATTTTTTTGCAATCCCAAAATTTAAACAAATTGATTTCGCATGCCCAATATGCAAATACCCATTCGGTTCAGGTGGAAAACGGGTATGAATTCGATCTCCATATTTTTTTTCTTGTATATCTTTTTCTATACTTGATTCAATAAAATTTTTGTTTTTTTCCTGTTCCATGAACGGTCTCCCCTTTGCATATAATATGTAATTCTAACACAAAATAAAATTAGATTCTAGTAAAAAGACCTTTCCCTTTATTAGCGACGTGTAATCATTCGATACCACGCATAATAATAAGCCTTAAGCAATACTTTAAATTCAAAAAAGGTAGTCTTTCCCTGCGATTTTAAAAATTGGTGTACCATTTTTTTATGTGATGATTGATGGCAGGCTCGAAGAGATGATTCGCCCACAACACTACGATATTTACCATCTTCTTCCCACTCAAAACACAAATCATTATCTAAAGCATATAAAGATATTGCACCGGCAGCTATAAAAACCTTCCAATTATCTGCTTGAAAGCGTATGGGCGTATTCAAGTTAATAATTATTTCTGCTGCTTTTCTGTTAATAATATATGCAATAGCGCCACTAGCACGAAAACATTCATATATTTTTATGTCTTGATATGATTGAATCATTTTACCTAATCGTTTTCTTTTTCTTAAAAGCAATGCCGCTCCACCAGTTTGTTGACTAATAAATGTTTGCATAGCTGATAATAAAGAAGCTGTCATAGTTGTAGAAAAACAAACATCATCTTCAAATATACAAATCGCTTCTTCTTTTGATTGCAAAAATGCACGAAGAATATGCAAATGACTAGCCGCACACCCTACTTCTCCAGGAAGCATCGCCGTATTATTGGAGATTTCACCTAATCGTGCAGAAGACATTATTCGTCCATCAATACCTTGAAAAAAAATCGGTTTTATTCCTATTTTAGTAAATTCAGCTTGCGCATGTTCTTGACGTTTTTTTTCATTAGCCGTGGTTAATACATAGCATTTCATGCACGCCTACCTCCTCAATGCAATAATTCGGGATGCTTGATTACCCATGCCGTCCATTCACACCATGCTTGCCTTTCTTTATAAAAACAAGTAATTCCCTTCGTCTGTTCCATTTCCGTATCTTCTAACGATGACGCTATGGCGTCTTCATAATACCCAATCATATCAGATGTAAGCCAATGATAAGGGGTTATAACCGAATCAATAGGTTCTAAAAAGGACGGTGCGATCGAATAATACTCAAATCCTTCTGGTGCAATTAATTCTAATACGGTTGGCATAATATTCATATGTCCACCAATTTTAGTTTGATAAAACATAGACTGCTGTAAATCAGGATGATACATAGCAAAAGATGTACAATATTTTTCACGTAAAGTTGGATTTTTTTGCGAATACATTTCCGTGTTAAAAGGAATAATAAGTCGTGAATGGTCTCCTGTGACAATGATCAGACTATCTTCATCCAACGTCTGTACCTTACGTATAAATTGGCTCATATAATGATCGGCATACCAATACATACCTAAATTATTTAATAATTTTGAGTCCTGTCGAATATCCGCTGATAAATTAGGCATAATCCGATCTGGATCAAATCCGAATTTACCCACTGGAATCGTATAAGGGGGATGATTTGATGTCGTATAAATGAGATGGAACATAGGGATTTCTGGATCCAGTTTACAAATTTCTTCATATAACCCTTCAAAAAATATGTGATCATAAATACCAAGCCACGTATGAGGTGAATTACTAGGGCAAAATTCAGGGGCCCCTTTCTGTATTTCAAACCCTTGTGCTTTCCCAAACCGGCCAAGACTAGCCCAAGCCGTATTGCCGCCATACCAATAGGCCGTATGATAGCCCAATCTTTGCATTTGTGCCGCAAATGCAGTCGGTACTTGCTTTCGCTGAAATATGGGCATTTCATTAATTTCAAAATTAGCATCAAAAATACCTGAGAATAAACTTGCAAGTGACGGCTGTGAAATCAAGCCTGCCGGTAAAAAATTAGATACCGCTATCGTATGTTCACTTTGCCTAAATGCCTTTCCTCCATCTACTAAATGCAGGTCTTTGTATTTCTCATCAAAAGGAACTTGCGTATAACTTTCTCCTACAATGAAATATATATGCTTTGGTTTTCGTATTTTTGCACCCTTAGCATGACGCAGAAAAAACGACCAATCACGATTTTTCATTTGATCTGTTTTGCCAAATAACGGGATTAATATTTGAGTTGACTCTTCCTCCGTATGTTTTAAGATCTTTTTTTCTTGCTGTTTCAATACTAATTCAATCGCAATCAAATCATCAACAGTTGCTTTAGAAAAAAATGGATCATTTTTTAACAACGTAGGCATATTATTCCTAGATGGTTTAAACAAATGAGATAAATGTCCGCCGTATCGAATCCAATAGAATCCCACCCCAGCTAAGACAAAAAAGAAAAAGTTAACAAGATAGCGAAGGAAAGTATTATCAATCAAAAGATAGGGAATAACAGGTGTAACTAAAATACCAGCAGTAAGAAAATAAACAATTATACTATACGGAATGATCCCCAGTAAAATTATCCATCCATGGTATTGATGTAAAAAGATATCGACAAAATTACCCTTATCTGCATTTTTTCCTAATAACATCGTTTGATTGTAAATATCATGAAATTCTCCATAAAAAATCATCTTCCCCATAAATGCCACATATAAACATAAAGCATATACTACCACCCATAAACAGCGTAAAGAATCCGCTATATTTGCATATGAAACCACGAAAACACTAGGAATAGTAATACATAATAACGATAATAAATATACATAAGCATGAAAATCTAGCCCCCACAAAAATCCAAACCACAGGGATAGACGAACTTTTTTTATAATATAGAGCGTTTTTTTCACCATTTCCATAAAGATAAATAAAAAGAAATCGAAATATTGCAGAAATGATAACAGGAATAAGTATTAACTTTATATCCTGCTGTGCCCCCTCAATAAACATAGTAAACATTATTTCACCTCATTTTTTCTTATCTTTACCAATTAATTATACTATACCATATCACTATTATACATACAAATAAAAAGAAATTTTTTCAAAAGCACTTAAAAGCAGTAGTTTTGCGTTGACAAAAATAATCTAAAATGATAGAATAACTCAAACAATAAATTTAATTCATCGCGAGCAACCGAGGGACTGGCCTTATGACGTTGCGGCAACCCCCAGTTTGGGAAGGTGCCAAATCCAACGGAACATTCCGGCAGATGATGTTATGTGAGAATACAGACCATCATTCTTGTTGATGGTCTTTTTTATTTGTTTATTAAAAAAAAGGAGTTGATACTGTGATTCGTTTAGAGAATATCACCAAAACATATAGCGGTAAGGCAAAAGTAAATGCTTTAAAAGGTATTTCTTTAACTATCGAAGACAGTGAAATTTTTGGTATCATTGGCAAAAGTGGTGCCGGTAAATCTACACTAGTTAGATGTATTAATATGTTAGAAAAACCAACCGAGGGAAACGTCATTATTGACGGTAAAGATTTAACCACATTAACGGAAGCTCAATTACGAGAAGAACGAAAACATATTGGTATGATATTCCAACACTTCAATTTATTATCCTCTCGAACGGTATTTGAAAATATTGCCTTTCCTTTAGAATTAGCTGGAGCCTCCAAAGAAGCCATCGAGAAAAAGGTATCCGATTTGTTAGAACTGGTAAATTTAACTGATCGTAAATATAATTACCCTTCCCAACTTTCAGGTGGTCAAAAGCAACGAGTCGGTATTGCGCGGGCATTGGCAAGCGATCCTAAAATTTTGTTATGTGATGAAGCTACATCAGCATTAGATCCCCAAACGACAAAATCGATTTTAGATTTATTACAAGACATCAATAAGCGCTTAGGCATAACCATTGTTATAATTACACATGAAATGAGCGTTGTAAAAGATATTTGCCATCGTGTTGCCGTTATTGAAGGCGGTATCATCAAAGAATCCGGTCGTGTGGTGGATGTATTTTCGAATCCTCAATCAGAAACGATGCAAGAATTTGTGAAATCAGTTATTAATATGGAGTTACCAAAAGGACTAAAAAAATTAGGTATTTCTCCCCAACCTGCGCCAAACCTTTCCATGCTTGTGCGTTTGCGGTTTAAAGGTGCTTTAACAGGTGATCCGTTGGTTGCTTCAGTGGTTCGCAAGTTCAATATTAATGTTAGTGTATTATATGGCAATATTGATTATATCCAAAACGAACGCTTTGGCTATTTAGTTATTATTATATTAGGCGATATGGAAACACAGGCAAAAGCCTATTCCTATATCAAAACATTACCCGTAAAAAGTGAGGTGTTAGGATATGTCCCTAGAAATTGTTGATTTAATGCTCCAAGGAATTCAAGAAACATTAATAATGGTGATTGTTTCTACCATCATTGCCGCTATCATCGGTATTCCTTTGGGAGTTACATTAGTTATAACATCAAAAAATCATATTTTACAACATAAACATATTCATCAAATATTAGGAGCTATCGTTAATATTATTCGCTCTATTCCCTTTATTATTTTAATGGTTGCGATTATTCCTTTTACACGACTAGTCGTTGGTACTTCTATTGGCACCACTGCTGCTTGTGTTCCCTTAACCATCGTTGCCATTCCTTTTTTAAGTCGTTTAGTGGAAACGTCTATTCGTGATGTTGATTTTGGATTAGTCGAAGCCGCTGAATCTATGGGTGCTTCCCCTTTTCAAATTATTCGCAAAGTATTATTACCGGAAGCACTACCGACAATTATTAATAACGTTACCGTATTAATCGTTAATTTAATTGGTTCTTCTGCTATGGCTGGTGCTATTGGTGGTGGCGGCTTAGGTGATATTGCTATTCGTTACGGTTATCAACGCTTTCAAGGCGATATCATGTTAATTACTATTATTATTTTAATCGTCGGAGTAAATCTCATTCAAAGCATAGGCGATTACGCTTCTAATAAAAAAAATAAAAAGTAATCTATTTAGTTATACATATTAAATATTTTATAATTGACGCTACTATATTTTTATGCTAAAATAACAAAGCGTCATATGGAGCGGTATCGAAGTGGTCATAACGGGGCTGACTCGAAATCAGTTGGACCGAAAGGTCTCGTGGGTTCGAATCCCACCCGCTCCGCCAAAAGAAAACACAACGCAGATATTTATATCTGCGTTGTGTTTTTTTTATTGGCCTTCCCTTATTTTCTATTATCTCCATATAATACCTGAAATGATAATGCTAAATTTGTATTTTACGCTCATTTTAATTGTCAGGTCATTGAAGTTTCTGTATAATAGAAAAGTAGTTTTTATTTATTATAGTAAAAGGTTGTGATTATATGAAAGACGAAAAACAGAAATTACGCCGCAGCCTCAAAGCACGTCATATGAATATGATTGCCATCGGTGGTGCCATCGGTACAGGTCTTTTTGTTGCTGGTGGAGAAACAGTAAGTTCTGCTGGTCCAGGCGGTGCCCTTGTAGCATATGCACTTATTGGGGTTATGGTATATTTCCTCATGACTAGTCTTGGCGAAATGGCAGCGTACTTACCTGTCAGCGGCTCTTTTGAAACGTATGCCAATCGCTATGTAGATAAATCGTTAGGTTTTGCCTTAGGCTGGAATTATTGGTTTAATTGGGCAATTACCTTAGCCGCTGAATTAGTCGCTGGCTCATTAATTATGAAATATTGGTTTCCCGAATTACCTGCCTCACTATGGAGTGGTTTGTTTTTAATAGTCCTTTTTCTATTGAATTATCTTTCTACCCGCTCCTATGGTGAAAGTGAATTTATATTTTCAGGTATTAAAGTGGTCACTGTTTTAGTTTTCTTTTTGCTGGGGCTTGTCTTATTTTAGGTATTGGTCCTGGTGAATCTCCTGGTTTTACCAATTGGTTTATTAAAGATGCACCTTTTGTTGGCGGCTTTACCTCAATGCTCGGAATATTTATGGTCGCCGGTTTTTCCTTTCAAGGCACCGAAATGATTGGTATTGCAGCTGGTGAAAGTGAAGATCCAGAAAAAAACATTCCTCGTGCGGTTCATTCTATTTTTTGGCGAATTTTATTATTCTATTTTGGCTCATTTATTGTCATCGGATTTTTAATTCCTTATACCGATCCTAATTTGCTAAATACGGATATTGCCAATATTTCTATTAGTCCTTTTACCTTAGTATTTGAACGGTTTGGATTAGTTGCCGCTGCCTCTATCATGAATGCGGTCATCTTAACAGCCGTTTTATCAGCAGGAAATTCAGGTTTATATGTTTCAACGCGTATGCTATATGCCCTCGCGGAAACAGGGCAAGCACCAAAATGTTTTTTGAAACTAAACAAACGTGGCGTTCCTGTAAATGCGTTAATAGCTACTGCTGCCTTTGGTTTAGCTGCTTTTTTAACTTCTCTTATTGGTGAAGGAAAAGCTTATGCTTGGCTCGTTAACATTAGTGGCATGGCCGGTTTTATTACATGGATTGGAATTGCCCTTTGCCATTATCGTTTTCGCCGAGCTTACATCGCACAAGGAAAGGACTTACGTAAACTGCCCTATCGAGCAACTTTATTTCCCTTTGGTCCCCTATTGGCACTCATGATGTGTATTATTATTACGGCAGGACAAAATTATTCCGCCTTTCTCGGCACTCATATCGACTGGTATGGTGCATCCGTAGTATATATCGGTATTCCTATTTTTCTTATTGTTTTTCTATATCACAAACTCAAACACAAAACACATATTATTCCTTTAAAAGAAGTTGATCTTTCAAGAGATAAAGAATAAAAAAAAGTGGTGAGTAAGCATGCTTACTCACCACTTTTTTATTCTTTATTAATCGGCCAAATTAAAACGCAATGTCATTTTATGACTACCTGTGCAAACAAAATCTCCTAATAACGCTTTTGCTGCAGCAAATAATGCATCTGCCATTTCTTGATTCGCTTTTGTTAAAAATTCAACGGCATCCATACCACTTAAGTTCTTTTGTATAAATTCCTTATCATATTGCTGTTGCATGTGACGTAACGTCGCACTCATCTTCTTTTCAAAATCATAATGCTGAGTACCGAAAAATGTATAATTACGGTCGCCAATAACTGCCATTGTTTGAATTAACCAATACATATAATTAGGATCATATTTTATAGGTGTATCCCGATATGATGCAGGCGTATCTGAAATAGCTGTATAAAAAGGCACCATACAATTATATGGATTAGAAGCCATACCTACCCATTGAATACCAGAAATATCAGCAGGTACATTCGGACGCATTTGTAAAACATGTACTTCCATATTTCGATTTAATCCAATAGCACGATATTTTTTCCTATCAGCTTCACTACCGGTTCCATATGGATCATACGGAGTTCCTTCATAATGAGATGAAAGAGCCCATTTTATATCTTCAATAGAAATCTTTTGCTTAGGATAACAAATAAAAGGTAAATCTGGGCAATCAGGATCATCTACAAAGGGATATTTTTCATGATAAGAACGTGTTGTATCCGAAAAATATTTTTGTACATACCAAGCACGCGGATTATTATATTGCACATCTTTATAATCGGAACTTCCCAAAGTATGACGCAAATTTAATTCATCAAAATCAGGATTTAAATGGTTACGTTCAATAAAATCAGGTAAATCTTTGCAATATAATACATCAGGATTATCAAAATCAAATACATCTATATTCAATCGATTCGGAGCTACCACATAACAATCATCAGGAATACGAATCGCTGCCCAATGGTGTCCACCATAGGTTTCCATATACCAAATTTCATCGGCATTACTAAACACCATACCATTGGGTTCAAAAGTACCATATTGTTCTAATAATTGTCCCATGCGTAAGACGCCTTCCCGCGGCGTTTTGATATATGGCAAAACAATAGTTAATAAATCAGCTTCTCCCAACGATGCTTCCACATACGGATCTGCTCCCAAAACACGCGGATTACTTGTAATCGTTTCAGTTGCTGACATAGCAACATTAGCACTATTAATCCCAGATGCCCCAAAGATACCATGTTCTAAAATAGCATTTGGTGTAGCCGTGTACCGTAAAGGATTCGGCGGTAATGGAATTTCTACATTGCCCTTGAATGTATAATACACTTTGGGTTGATTTTCTGGTTGAACCACGACAAATTGTTGCGGTTCTGGTTCATCGTGCCCATCTTCATTACGAGCTACTAACGTAGATCCGTCTAACGAAGCGTATTTCCCAACTAAAATAGTAGTACAACTTGAAAATTCAGACATTATATTCATCTCCTTTTTACTACTATCATAATGTATATTAATCAATTTGTCACTATATATTGAAACTTCTTTTCAATTACGTAACGTTTATTTTATGCTATTCTTTTTTTGCAACCCCTTTTCTTCAATGAAATCAGAAAGCATATCTGCCGCTGTTGCAGTAATGTTAATACAATATTTGCGATATTCAGGGGTCCCAAATTGTAATTTATTCAAGCTACGGCAACAAGTTGTACCAAAATGTTTTTTAAACCGATTATGAAATTCCCCCGTATATTGATAGACTTCCGGTAGCGGTTTTTCTGCTGGATCTAATCGACCAACTAATGCTCCCAATACTAAACAAGCGCCACTTAATGCACCGCATACACAGCCAGAACGGCCCAACCCACCACCTAAACCAGATACCATACGAATGGCTTCCTCTGGTAATTGTAATTGCATACTGTCATTACAAGTCTTAACAATAGATTCAACACAATTATTTCCTTCTAAATGATATTTTTTAGCTAATTCGTATTCTTTTTTCATAATAATATACCTCCTTTACAATTATTTTCTACGTCGAAAATAAATAATAATAGCATAACAAATGGAAATTCCTAATAAGGTAACTACTAAACGACTGCCATGATTACGGAATAAAATAAAATCATGTCCCACGAGCACTTCAAATGCCACCGATGGCAATTTTCCAATCAAACATGCTGCTATATATTCTTTATAGCGCAAACTACTAACTGCACCTAAAGCCGTAACTACTCCATTAGGTGCATAGGGAATTGCTCTTGCTAAAAGCATGTTAGAAAAAGTACTATACTTATCTAATTTAAATAAAAGATGCTTATGTGTTATCCATTGTTTGACAGTACTATGAAATAACGTTCGCATTAAAATAAAACTAATTGTTACTCCTATCGTTTCTGATAGCCAAGAAATCAGCGTACCTCCTACAAGGCCAAAAATCACACCGTTTGCAGCAGAAATAAATATAGATGGCAATACCCCTACCATTGTCACAAAAATAGTAATAAAGCTGCTAATAACAACCGCCCAAACGCCAAAAGAATGTATATACTCTACGGTTCCCTCAATATTCCCCGTAATAGCTAAATGCCATATAGTTTCATAAAAATCAGGAAAATACCAATGAATTCCTATTAATAATAAACCCAGAAGTGCAAATAGACTTAATTTCAAATGTGATTCCCTGAAAAAAGATGTATTCATCATATAGTTATCCGTTTTTTACCCCTTAGTCTATGTTTTTTTTGCTAACCGATCATGTTTTAACTTTGTTAAATACATAGAGCCACCAACAATACATATCCCCCCTAGAATGGTCATGGTTGTCATCACTTCATCAAAAATAGCAAAACCCCAAAAAGCGTTAAAAAATACGGCAATATAAGCCACAAAACTAACTACAACTGGATTCGCACAAGCATATGCATCGGTCATTAACACCTGAGCAATAACCGTAATAACACCTAATCCAATATATAAAAACCATTCCCACGCCGTAGGTACTTGAAAATGTCCTCCCATCAAGATAATTCCTGACAAACAAGCACAAGCAAGAAAATAAAATACAATTTCGTATTGATGATGTTTACCTGATCCGGTTAATTTACTAATAGTTGTATAGGCAGCTGCTGCACAAATAGCTTGAATTAAAACAAAAATAGAATATACATTAAAGGATGAAAAATTCCATGGTCGTACAACCATACATGCCCCTATAACAATTACTACCAATGGAATAAAACTATTTTTCGGCATCATTTCTTTTAAAAAAACAGCTGCAAAAATCATTACAAAAAACGCCGACAATTGCGATAAAATGGAAACATCTGCTAAGGGCATTCCCCCCAATGCAATGAACAGACAAATCATCCCGGAACCACCCATAACACCACGAAAAAGCAAGGTGCCTCTATCTTCTTTAGAAAAGTGAATCCCCTGTGCTTTCATCATTACTAAAATAATAATGGCACTAAATAGTCCTCTGAAAAAAGCAATTTCTCCAGTTCCCATCGTATACGCGAGCTCTTTCACAATAACATTTTGAATGCTAAAGGAAAGCGCCGATAAAATCATATATATAACCCCTTTATTCATGCATATCACTTCGCTTCTTCATAAAATCAGCCGCTTCTAACACAGCTGATTCTAACTGTGATGAACTGACCGCTGACATAAAGCGACGTTTTTTATGGGACAATTCATGAAGTGCCCTAGGAATAGCGATTCCCGTCATATCTTGTAATTGTAATAATGCCGTAAATGGATCAGTGGTATTTGCCAAACCTAATGCTTGATGCACGGTAAGTGGAAATTTGTATGGATGGGCCGTAGCCATTAATACCGTATGTCTTGAAGGTAGCAAATGGTTGCGTTTATGTTTTTGATATACGGCATATCCCACCGCCGTATGCGGATCCAATAAATAACCATCTCGATCATATACGTGACGAATACTTTCTAAAATTATTTCGTCGCTTGCATATCCACCTAGCATTTCCTTTTGAATTTGTTGCAATATTTCCGTAGGCACGGTTGCTTGTTTATTATTCTGTATTTGTTCCTGCCAACGAATCATATGAGTAGTATCTTCTCCCATCACATAATATAAAAATCGTTCTAAATTACTTGAACGAACAATATCCATAGAAGGACTAGTCGTTTTATAGAATGGACGTTTTTCATTATAAATTCCCATCTGAAGAAAATCAGTTAAAATGTGATTTTCATTTGATGCACAAAGAAGGGTGTGAATAGGTATCCCCATGCGTTTTGCCATGTAAGCAGCCAAAATATTGCCAAAATTCCCCGTTGGAACAACAACATTAAATGCTTCTCCCTGGGTTATGCACCCCCGTTCTATTAATTGAGCATACGTCCATACGTAATATACAATTTGCGGCAATAATCGACCTATATTAATGGAATTGGCACTAGAAAAAATATAACCCCGTTGTGCTATTTTTTCCCGTACCTGCGAATCTGTAAATACTTCTTTGACAAATGCTTGTGCCTCATCAAAATTTCCTTGTAATCCCAATACGTGAACATTGTTTCCTGTTTGTGTTTGCATTTGCAACGCCTGCATAGGACTTACACCATCGTGCGGATAGAATACAATAATAGAAATGCCCTCAATATCTTTAAACGCCTCTAATGCTGCTTTTCCTGTATCTCCACTAGTAGCGGTCAAGATTAAAATATCTTTTTTTTCATTAGTTCTTTCTTTAGCAGCTACCAGTAAATGCGGAAATAAAGATAACGCCAAATCCTTAAAAGCCAAGGTGGGACCGTGAAATAATTCGGCCACCGTTAAATCTGTATCTAATGAATGAAACGGCACTACTTCTGCTGCTGCAAATCGGCCATTTCCATATGCTTTATGAATCATAGCACCTAACGTATCTTTATCTATTTCTGAAAAAAAGTAAGACAAGACACAAGTGGCTATCTCTTCATAAGAAAGCCCCTGCCATTCTTTATGGACTAATACTTCCTGAGGAAATGTTTCTGGTACATACAGTCCCCCATCCATAGCTAAACCATGCAATAAGGCCTCCATTGCATTTACCGTTACTGATGAACGTGTACTTTTATATTTCATGAGTAGCCTCCTAGATGTTATAATAATTTATTTTTTATTATAACATAAGAATAGCCTCTTTTAAATGAGGCTATTCTTTTTATTACTCTACACAAGACCTTATTTTCACTATTATATTGTAGCACTATATTAAAGAGGATCTACATCAATCAAAACACCTTGTTGTTGTAAAATGTTTTGTGTTCGTATATAATCCTTTATTTCTTGTAAATCTTTTCCCTTAATTAATAAAATAACTCTATATTTATTTCGTATTTTTTTAATTATATCAACAAAAGGACCAATCAACTCTGTCTCTTTTTGTTGATTCACTATCGGCTGCAATTGCTGCGATAACGCATTTGCTGTTTGCCATACGCGAGACTCCTGCTGATCTTGAACTAAAATTTTGATCATATCATGAAAGGGTGGATATAAAAAAGCTTTTCTATATTCAATTTCTTGCTTATAAAAAGAAAGATAATCTTGTTTCTTTGCATTTTCAATCACATAATGTTCTGGTGCATATGTCTGCATGACGACTATTCCTGGTTTATCTCCTCGGCCAGCCCTTCCTGCTGCTTGAGTTAATAATTGGAACGTCCGTTCTCCTGCCCAATAAGCAGGAACATTTAATAGACTATCTGCCGCCAAAATTCCTACAACAGTTACATTAGGGAAATCATGCCCTTTGGCAACCATTTGTGTACCTAATAAAATATCTGCTTCCCCTCGCCCAAAAGCTGCCAAAATATTTTCTCCTTGGTGCTTGCATACGGTTGTATCTTGATCCAAGCGCATGACACGAGCCGTAGGAAATAACTCATGCAGCTCCATTTCAACTTTCTCTGTACCAGAACCAAAAAATTTAATATATTTACTATTGCATTGAGGGCAGCACTGCGGGATAGGCGACGTGGCTTCACAATAATGGCAACGTAATACTTCATTGTCTTTATGATATACCATCGGCACCTCACACGTTTGGCACATAACGACAAATCCACATTTTCGACACATAACAAAAGTTGAAAATCCTCGTCGATTTAACAAAATAATCGCCTGTTCATGTGCAGCTAATGCCTTTTTTAACTTATCCATGAGGGTATATGAAAGGACACTATAATTTCCCATGTCCAACTCACTGCGCATATCCACTACACATACTGATGGTAAATTTCTTCCTGACACACGTTGCGATAATGATAAAAGAGTATATTTTCCCTGCAAGCTTTGATAATAGTCTGTAATTAACGGCGTGGCACTTCCCAAAACAACAGGACAGCCATAATAGGCAGCACGTTTCTGTGCAACTTTAACCGCATGATACCGTGGGGCTTCATCTTGTTTATAAGACGTATCATGACATTCATCTATAATAACTAATCCTAATTGCTGGACTCCCGTAAAGACCGCCGAGCGAGCACCAATACAAATATGTGCCAAGCCTTCTTTCATTCGCAGCCACGCTTCTTTGCGTTCTCCCTTAGACAATTTGCTATGCATAATGACCACTTCATCACCAAAACGTGCTAAAAAGCGCTGTACCATTTGCCCCGTTAAGGCGATTTCAGGAACTAAGACCAATACTTGCTTTGCTTTAGCCAGTACATCTGCCGTTAATTGAATATATACTTCCGTTTTTCCACTACCCGTTACCCCATGCAATACGTAGGTTTTCCCCTCTATATCTTGGCGTACAGTATGTATTGCCGACACTTGTTCACTTGTTAATTTCCATGGTGAATAAAAAGATGACATCCCCTCAGCTGAATTAGATTTCTTCAACCGTTTACTGATACCAATACACCCAGTTTGAGATAATGCGAATACCAGTTGACGCTGAAATCCATCCTGTGACAATTGTTCTAACGTACATTCTTTATGCTGTTCCATATATGCCAATAAAGCCTTTTGCCTTGGCCGGCGTACTAATATACCTTCATTATCCGCATGTACCCACTGTACTATCGTTTCTTGTTTATCGACAATATTATTTTTAATCGTAGCTCGCACACGAATAATATGTTGGTTAATAAGCCGCTCTATTGTGGGCTTACCAAAAATAGAAATAGCTTTTTCATACGAACACATAGAAGAAGAAATAGACTGCACAATTTTTTGATCATGTACATCAAGGTCTGTTATGCCCGTGTTCACAACAAGATAAGATTGACGAGTGATCCCCTTTTTTTCTACCATAAATAGACGAAAAGCATCAGCCATGGTACATAAATAATACGAATGAATCCAAAGTGCCGTTTGTACCATTTCTTCTTGAAATCCACTTTGCTGTGATAATACTTCTAATATTGCTTTTAAAGAAAAAGAAAAATCACGCTCATTTGCTTCTCTAATGCAAATAACAATACCTTCTTCTTTTCGATATCCAAAAGGAATTAATACACGACTACCAACAGTAATATTCAATCCTTCAGGTATGAGATAGGAAAACGTTTGTTGTAATTGTTTAGCCGTTGTATTAATAATAATATCTGCAATCATATTGTCGCCTCATCTGCACATAAAGATAAGGGCTTGATATACAAGCCCTTATTCATTTTATCATATTCACTTTATATTCTCTAGTATATATCAGCAATGCGTTTAATTATAAACCAGCTTCTTTACGCAACACATCTGCTTTATCCGTACGTTCCCATGGTAAATCTAAATCATTCCGTCCGAAATGTCCATATGCAGCCGTTTGTTTATAAATAGGACGTAATAAATCTAACATTTTAATAATGCCAGCTGGACGCAAATCAAAATGTTTTTCAATTAACTGTACAATTGTTTCGTTATCCACTTTACCTGTACCAAATGTATCTACATGGATGGATACAGGACGTGCAACCCCAATCGCATAAGCCAATTGTATTTCGCATTTATCCGCTAAACCTGCAGCGACAATATTTTTCGCAACATAGCGTGCCGCATATGCAGCGGAGCGGTCTACCTTTGTAGGATCTTTACCAGAGAAGGCACCACCTCCATGCCGTGCCATACCACCATACGTATCTACGATAATTTTACGACCGGTTAAGCCTGAATCTCCTTGTGGACCACCAATAACAAAACGACCCGTAGGATTAATAAAGAGTTTGGTTTTGTCATCAAATAACCCATCCGTTAATTCTGGTTTTAATACATACGCAATTAAATCTTTTTCAATTTGTTCACGTGTTACTTCTGGACTATGTTGTGTCGAAATAACAATCGTATCAATATGTACAGGTTTTCCGTCTTCATATTCTACAGTAACCTGTGTTTTGCCATCAGGACGCAAATATGATAAGGTTTTATTTTTACGAACTGCTGCTAATCGACGAGATAACCGATGTGCTAAAGAAATAGGCAAAGGCATATAATCATCAGTTTCATTTGTAGCATAGCCAAACATCATACCCTGATCGCCTGCACCAATAGCATCAAATTCATCTGTCTTACTTTCTTTATATTCTTTGGCAGCATCAACACCCATTGCAATATCGCCAGATTGTTCATCTAATGAAACAAGAATACCACAAGTATCACAATCAAAACCATATTTTGCCCGTGTATACCCAATATCACGCACAGTATCACGAATAATACGTGGAATATCAACATAACAACTTGTAGAAATTTCTCCTACCACATGAATAAGACCTGTTGTTAACACTGTTTCACATGCTACACGAGCATGTGGATCTTTTTCCAAAATCGCATCTAAAATGCCATCAGAAATTTGATCTGCCATTTTATCAGGATGGCCTTCCGTTACAGATTCAGAAGTAAAAAATTCACGATTTTTAGCCATTTTATTCCTCCTAAAAAAAATTCCCCTCTGGTAAGAGGGGGAACAATACCCATCTTCCAGTAGTATAACTGTTGGAATTAGCACCTTTCTATCGAAGGTTGCTGCGGCATCACAGGGCCAATCCCTCCGCCGACTCTTGATGGAACTATATTTCATTATACAAATTAAGTATATACTATGCCTATAAATAATGCAATAGTAAGTTTAATTTTTCTTTACCCTAAGCGTGCCGTTTTTCCCAAATAGAAATAGCTCGTTCCATAATAATCGTCGCTAATTCAAATTTATCCATTTTAGGCAACGCTTCTTGTGTACCATCAGCAAATAACAAGGTAGCAATATTCGTTTCGCCACGAAAACCGGCACCTTCCACACTGACATCATTAGCAACTAACATGTCTAAATTTTTTTTCTGTAATTTTGCCATTCCATATTCTACAATATTAGTCGTTTCTGCGGCAAAGCCCACCAAGATTTGCTGGTGCTTACGCTCACCTAAAGAATGCAAAATATCTGGATTTTTTTCTAATTTTAATTCTAACCGATCGTCTGTTTTTTTTATTTTATTTTTTGCCGGACAAGAAACACGATAATCAGCTACAGCTGCTGCTTTAATAACCATATCACAGTCATCATATAATTGGTCAACAGCGTCCTTCATTTCGCGTGTCGTTGTCACGTCAATACGTTTAGAAACCCCACGCGGTGTTTCTAAATTCGTTGCTCCCGTTATTAAGATGACTTCCGCACCTGTAAGTGCTGCCGCTTTGGCAATAGCAAATCCCATGCGACCGCTGGAATGATTACCTAAAAACCGCACGGGATCCAACGGTTCTCTAGTTCCCCCTGCTGTAACAATAACTTTTTTCCCGTAAAACGAGTCGTGCGACTAAGCTGAAATTCAATTTCTTTAATGATATCAACTGGTTCAGGCATTCTCCCCTTACCTTCAATACCACATGCTAAGTAACCACTATCTGGCTCCATGCTGAGATATCCATACTGAGATAGACGCTGTAAATTAGCTTGCACAATTTCATTAGCATACATATTACTATTCATTGCCGGTACCAATAATATGGGAGCTTGCGTAGCCATAATAACCGTACTCACTAAATCGTCAGCAATACCGTTTGCAATTTTACCAATAATATTTGCCGTAGCTGGCGCTACCACCACTATATCAGCCCACCGTGCTAACGAAATATGTTCCACATTAAATTCAGGCGTTTCGCCAAACAACGAAGTAGCGACAGGATTGCCGGAAATTTCTCGCAACGTTAATGGTGTAATAAATTCCGTTGCATGTGCGGTCATAATACATTTTACCTCTGCACCTTGCTTACGCAACAAACTAGTAATACTCGCTGCTTTAAATGCAGCAATTCCACCAGTAACGGCTAACACAACATGTTTATTTTCTAAAAGCATGATTGCCTCCTGATTATTTGATACTATTTTTGGGCGATTCAAACGTTATTTTACCTTCTTTGATTTCTTCCATCGCCAGGGAAACAACCTTATTCGTCGGTACATCCACTAACGGGGTGTCCCCACTAGTAATTTCCCGTGCACGCTTAGCGGCTAAGGTTACCAATGTATATTTACTATCTACTTTTTTGATTAAATCTTCTAAACTTGGCTTAATTAACATATTATCTCCTCCGTTTTAATAGGCATTTAAAATTTTTTCTCTTTTTTCTTGCAATCGTATTACCTTACATTGCTCGGCCTGAACAATAGCAATTGCTTCTTTGATAGCCTGAGATAAATCATTATTGATAATAAGATAATCATATTTAGAAATCCACTGCAATTCTTCTTTCGTTTTATGAAGCCTCTTACAAATAACTTCTTCTGTATCTGTATGGCGCTCACGCAAACGTTTTGCTAATATATCAAGGCTAGGTGGTACGATATAAATACAAACGCAATTTGGATATTGTGCACGAACCTGCATCGCACCTTGAATATCTATTTCCAATAACACATGTTTTCCCTGTGCTAATAGTCCATATACATGTTCTTTAGGCGTACCATAATAATGATCATATACCTTGGCATATTCTAAAAAAGCTTGCTTCTTTAATAATGTTTCAAATTCACTAGCCGAAGTAAAATAATAATCGACACCATCTTTTTCTCCTACCCGTGGTTGACGTGTTGTCATAGAAATCGAATAATTTACATTAGGAAAATTTTTACGTAATGCTTCACAAATCGTTCCTTTACCTGCACCAGATGGTCCTGAAAATACGATCAGCAATCCCGTATCTGCCATATCTTTCATCTCCTTATTCTACTGTATCTTCTGGCTCCACTGTAACAAGTCGATGCGAAATCGTTTCTGCTTGTAATGCCGACAAAATAATTTGTCCATTATCCATAATTAGTAATGCTCTCGTTTTACGACCAAACGTAGCATCAATTAATCGATTTCCTTCACGTGCTTCTTGAATCATCCGCTTAATTGGTGCTGATTCAGGACTAATAATGGCAACAACCTTATTTCCCATGACCATATTGCCAAACCCAATATTTAATAAATTAAAACTCATACGCTCACCATCACTCAATATTTTGTATTTGTTCTCGTATCTTTTCAATTTCATTTTTTAACAACATGACCCAAGCTGTTACGTCTATATCAGTTGTTTTAGAACCCAACGTATTGACTTCCCGATTCATTTCTTGTAACAAAAAATCTACCTGTCGGCCAATTGGTTTTTGTAAAGTCATGAGCTTTGTTAATTGTACCACATGGCTGCGAAAGCGTACAACTTCTTCTGTAAAATCAACCTTATCTGCATGAATCGCAACTTCTTGTAAAATACGATTTTCATCCATAGCATACTCTTTATTAGCAAAAATAGCTGCAATTTTTTCCATAAGTCGCAATTTATATGATTTTATAATATGCTCTTTCCGTGCGGTGATATCATCAATTACCTGTACTAATCGTTCACATCGTTTTTGAAGGTCTTCTTTTAAATGTGCCCCTTCTCTAAGACGCATGTCTAATACACCTTGTATAGCATCTTGCAACGCATCTGACAAAATGGAAGAAAATAATTGTTCTTCTTCCTGTGACCATACACGAGGTGCAATTGTAACCCATTCTGTTGATAATTGCATCACATCTTGCAACCGAATTGGTTCTTGTTCAAACCCCACTGATTGAGCCTTTTCTAACCCTTCTTTATAGGCTTGCAATAATCCCTTATGTACAATAACTTGTGGATTTTCCTGTTCGCCTTCTCGAATAGTGACATATACATCCACTTTTCCTCGAGAAATATGCTCTTTTAATTGTTTCCGAATTTGTTCTTCCCAAACCAAATATCGATGAGGTAAGCGTATATTAAATTCTAAAAAACGCTGATTAATCGTTCGTATTTCTATTTCTACTGCACACTGCTCCGTCGTCGCTACACCCCTACCATATCCTGTCATACTTTGCATGTAAAAACCGCCTTTTAAAATAAATTATATAAATATATATTATTGTATCACATTTACAACATTTGAAAATCTGCAATCTAATATTTTTTCCTATACCTACAATAACCTCTTCTATTAGATAAGTTATAACAATATACCAATTGGCAGTATTCCCATTCAATAGTATACTAATAGTATTATATGTAGCATAAATGTTATATGTAGCATAAATGATATCAAATAGAGGCAACTTATGAAACCAATTGCTATTATTGCTGAATTTAATCCTTTTCATCAAGGACACGATTTTTTTGCTAACCACTCTTCGTTCGCATGTTACTACAACTACACCACTTATCATTATATTAAGTGGTTCCTTTGTACAACGCGGAGAACCAGCATTATTTACCAAGTGGCGTCGTGCAGCTTGGGCAATTCAATCTGGTGCAGATGTAGTACTAGAATTACCCACTGTATATGCCCTCTCAGCCGCACCAGCATTTGCAGCAGGTGCAGTTCGTTTAGCCGCACGGATAGGCTGTCAACAACTTGCCTTTGGCTCCGAAATAGGCACTGCTCACGACTTTTATGAGATATACCAAAAACGCAAAAAAATAGAACAAGTCCCTTTTTCTCCAGGAAACTATACATATGGACAATATATAACCAATCAACTTCGCCCTTTGCTAACGCCAACCCAACAAAAAATGCTCGGTTCTCCTAATGCGTTACTTGGAATCGAATACGAAGCAGCTCGTTCTACATATGCTTCAAAAATGGAATTGTATCCTATTTTGCGTAGTAATCGGCACGATAGCATGACCATAGAAAAGGGATTTGCTTCAGGGTCCTTATTACGTAAAGCCTTTCAAAAAAATGATACCGCATTCCTTCACGCATATCTTCCCCCAATAGTAAAAAATGACCTCAATGATATCCGCTCCCAAGGCGAATATACAGATTATACGCGCTACGGCGATTTTATTCTTTATGCACTCCGACAACAATCACTTGATACATTACGAACATTACCCGCTTTTTCTGAAGGACTGGAACAACGTTTTTTACATATTGTATCTCACAGTAGCACCTGGCACGATGCCTTATGTAAATTAAAAACAAGACGCTATTCTTATCGTCGCTTATGTCGCATGGGATCTTATATCGTCTTACATCCAGCAGCCAGCCTATTTCAGCAAGCTTACAAAGAAGGGCCCCCCTATGCTCGTATCCTCGGTCTATCTCCCGTAGGACGAAAATTTATCAAGCAATCTTCAGCTGTGATCCCTTATGTATCCAAAATTCCACCATTTTTAAAACAGGCCTCATTATATGCCAAAGAAATGATGTCCTTGGATATGCAAGCCACCGATTTACAACATTTATCATTCGTAGGTTCTCCTTTTCATACAGGAAATATCGATTTTTATCATCCCCCTTATATTCTACCAGATTAATATCACTATCAAGATGCTGAAATGCTATACCATAACGCTTTTTAAAAATGAATAAGGTATATTGTTTAAACTATTTATTTATGTTATACTTATTATCAATCAACGCGTATAAAGCATAATCACTAAGTGAGTTAAAAGAGGTGTCTTAATATGACTATAACGCTAAATATGTTTCAATCTTTAGCGGCGATAATTGCAGTGTTTTATGTCGGCGTCTTTTTTTGTTCTCATATTTCCATATTGCGCCAATATTGTATACCTGCTCCCGTAGTAGGTGGTTTACTATTTGCAATAGTACATTGCATCTTATATACACAAGGAATCGTCCAAATTAGCTTAAATGCAGATATGCAAAACCTTTGTATGATGTTATTTTTTACCAGCGTCGGCTATACGGCTAGTATCACTTTAATAAAAAGAGGGGGCTTATTAGTAATAAAAATGGCCGTTGTCACCGTTCTCATTATTTTGCTACAAAACATAATTAGTTTAGCTATTGTTCATGCCTTTCATATTAATCCCCTTCTAGGCTTGGCAACAGGGTCTATTCCACTCATCGGTGGACATGCTACAGCGGCGGCTTTTGGTCCCCTGTTAGAAGACCTAGGCCTTGCTAATGGTACTACCATTTCTATTGCTGCAGCTACATTCGGATTAGTAGCTGGAGGTATTATCGGTGGTCCCGTAGGAGAAACACTAGTAAAACGCTTTTATCTACACAGTTTTGCCGCCGAAGAACGTTTAGATCCAGAATTAATGCGTCCCGAACGAGAACAATTAGAGGCTATTGCTTGTCAACAAGACGATCCTACCGAAATTTTAAGTCATGCCTGCCGCTGTGGTCAATCGATTAATAATCAGTGTTTTATGAATGGTATGGCTCATTTATGCTTGGCCATGGGATTAGGCACGCTGATCAGCAAATTTTTTGTTATAGTCGGACTTATTTTTCCTGCATATATCGGTTCTATGTTAATGGCTGCAATTATCCGTAACCTATCTGATATAACCCATATTTTTCCTACTTATCAACGGGAAAGTGAAGTTTTAGGAAATATAGGATTAACCATTTTTCTAACCTGTGTACTCATGGGATTAAAGTTGTGGCAGTTAGCTTCTTTAGCTGTACCAATGTTTGTTCTATTAGGCGTACAAATTTGTTTCATAGGTATATTTGCATATATCTGTGTATTTCGCTTTATGGGTAAAAATTATGAAGCAGCAGTTATGTCTTCTGGTGTTTGTGGCTTTGGTTTAGGTGCAACGCCAAACGCCATTGCCAATATGACTGCAATGACCACTTTATTCGGACCTGCCCCTGCCGCTTTTTTTGTCATTCCGTTAATTGGTTCCTTAATTATAGATCCCGTAAATGCTTCTATTCTAATGTTTTTTATTAATTTATTCCGCTAATGCCTAACTAGTATTAGCAAAACCTATTTACTTAACCATAAAATGATGTAAAAAAAGCTATGAGCA
>NZ_AFUG01000033.1:0-2458 GCF_000221545.1 Megasphaera sp. UPII 135-E | reverse complement strand
AGTCGACGTCTCCTCATGAATCATCTCTTTTTATATACTATTACACATCACGCTGAACTTTGTCGGAACGAAGGCAACGAGTGCAGACATTAACATGTTTCACTTCACCTTCTACCATAGCGCGTACTTTCTGGATATTCGGTTTCCAGGTTCTTTTGGTTTTTAAATGGGAATGGCTGACATTCATCCCGCTCATTTTACCTTTGCCACAAATTTCGCAATAGTTTGCCACTGGTCACACCTCCCTGCACCACTCACAGTACAACATACAAAGTTTATCATAAATAAAGTTCTAAAGCAAGATTTATTTTTTAACTTGTTTTATGGGAATGTGATACAATGAAAATATATATAGATATGAGAGAGGTTTATTTATGAATGATTCATTGTGCCAATTGAAAGGTATTGGAGCAAAAAAACAGGCACTTTTTGCTCGCTTGGGAATTCATACGATACAAGACTTATTACAATATTTCCCGCGTCAATATGAAGATCGGCAACATATTGTACCGATAAGAAGTATAGGACGATGGGGGGATAAAAAAGTACTGGTTTGTGGAGTTATTCAGCAAATTCAAGAAATTCATCCTCGCAAAGGCTTATCTATACTTAAGGTACGTGTTTCTGATGATACGGGAATGGTAGAATTGATATGGTTTAATCAACCGTATAAAAAGAAAAGTCTTTCTTTATTTTCGCAGGTTACGGTTTTTGGTAATGCCACATTATCATATGGGATATGGCAAATGAATAATCCTGAAATAGAACAAGGGTGTTGTGTTTATGAAGCGTTACTTCCGCTGTATGGTTTGACGGAGGGGTTACGGCAGCAGGATATTCGTAAGGCGGTACAGGCAGCTTTGGCATTAGTAAAACAAAGAAATAGTATAGACTCAGAGCCTCAACAAGGGTTTGTGGTCAATCCTTATCGTTGTATGAGTACTTATGAAGCATATGAAAAAATGCATTTCCCAAAAACGATGGAAGTTCAGCAAAAGGCTCGAAAGCAATTAGCTTTTGAAGAGTTGTTTGATTTACAATTAGGACTATTATTGAGAAGACGACATGAACGTATGGTAAAAGGGGTTAAATGTACGGTTAATGGAGCGTTGTTAAAGCAATTTATTTCCTCTCTTTCTTTTACGCTCACGAAGGGTCAGATAAAGGCATTTTTAGATATCCAAGATGATATGGAAGGGGATGTGCCGATGCAACGTCTTATTCAGGGCGATGTAGGGTCGGGAAAAACGGTGGTTGCTGCTTTGGCGTTATTAAAGGCGGTAGAAAATGGATATCAGGGGGTATTGATGGCACCAACAGAAATATTAGCGACACAGCACTTTGAAGAGTTTTCACGCCTTTTCCAATCTTTTCCTGTAAAAATTGCGTTGTTGACGGGTAGAATAAATCGTACTCAACGAAAACAATTAGTAGAAGAATTGCAGCAAGGAACTATTCACATTCTTATCGGTACACATGCGTTATTACAACCTGATGTTATTTTTTCACAATTAGGCTTAGTGGTAACGGATGAGCAGCATCGATTTGGTGTACGGCAACGGGCTATTTTACAAAATAAAGGGAAAGCACCACATGTTTTATTTATGACAGCAACGCCTATTCCTAGAACGTTAGCACTTTCTGTATATGGTGATTTAGATGTATCTTCGATTCGGGAGATGCCACCAGGAAGGCAAATTGTTAAAACCTATGTTATAGGCGAAGCTATGCGGGCACGGATGTATCAATTCATGAAAAAGATAATGATGCAAGGGCAACAATGTTATGTGGTATGTCCGTTAGTAGAAGAATCGGCTCATTTAGATGTACAGGCCGCAACGGCATTATATGAAAAGTTAAGTACGCAGGTTTTTACTGAATTTCGTTGTGCTTTGGTTCACGGGCAGTTAGGCAGTACAGAAAAAGAAGAAATCATGACAGCTTTTCAGCAAGGGAAGATTGATTTGTTAGTGGCCACAAGTGTTATTGAAGTGGGAGTGAATGTACCGAATGCGACGATTATGGTTATTGAAGATGCAGAACGATTTGGCTTGGCCCAATTGCATCAATTGCGCGGGCGTGTTGGTAGAGGTACAGCACAGTCTTATTGTATTCTTTTGGCTAAAGGAAAGAATAAGGAAACACAGCAACGGTTACATTGGATGGAAACGATTCATGATGGATTTGCGTTATCGGAAAAAGATTTGTTATTGCGTGGTGCAGGACGACTATTTGGTTATGTTCAGCATGGGTTACCTGATTTAAAAGTTGCGAATATTTTAGGGGATATTGATATTTTGATAGCAGCAAGAGAAGCGGCAACCTTATATGTGCAAGGTAATATAGATGAAGTTGCGATTATAGAGAAAATTAGCCGTCGCTTTGGTGGGCATTTTACGAGAATATTGAATCATTAAGTTTTGCTTTGGAAAGGAGCTGATTGGTTTTTGTGTTCATG
>NZ_AFUG01000034.1:0-4935 GCF_000221545.1 Megasphaera sp. UPII 135-E | reverse complement strand
ATATGAGATAAGGGATTTTTTTATGCTTTTTATCGATATATATAAATAATGATAAATTAAGTCATTTAAAGTTTTTTTTCGATAATTTAAATATTATATAAAATGAATAAGTTGTAAATTTATAAATTTTTCAAATAAGAATATAGGATATGCATATATTAAAATAAGACAGGGGTAGTAAATTATTACCTTTAGTAAAGACTCCCTATGAAACACATTAATTACGAATATATAAAGAAAATATATTGATAATTGACGATTTTTTCATTATAATTAAGATGACAAAAGAACATAATGAATATAACATAACATAATAGATTGTGAATATTAAAGCAAATAAATGATAAAATATGCTTAAATTGAGATGGGGGTAGGGGGGATCATTATGCAAGATTGGATAGATGCAGCACGATTAAATATTATTGTAGGACATTTTGGGAGTGGAAAAACAGAAGTATCGTTGAACTTGGCATTTTCTTTAGCCGATAGGGGGCATCGATTTGCTTTGGCTGATTTAGATATTGTTGATCCATATTTTCGTTCTCGTGAATGTCATGAATTATTGGAGGCACGCGGAGGCCGGGTAATTACTAGTTCGCAACAACACATGGATGCAGACTTACCTGCTTTGCCGCCTGATATATTTTCTTTCTTTGCTCAACCTGAATGGTATGGCGTGATGGATATTGGCGGAAATCCTGCAGGGGCACGTGTATTAGCACGTTATCGTCATGATTTAAAACGGTGTCATGCCAGGGTTCTTTGTGTAGTAAATGCGAATCGCCCATTATCTGATACGCCAGAAAAAGCCGTATATTATATTCGAGAAATTGAAAAAGCGGCAGGATTAAAAATTAATGGTATTGTGCATAATACGCATTGTTGTCAATTAACTGAAATTGATGATATTCGAAATGGCGCAGAGATGGCTGAAAAAGTTTCGGCATTAACGGATATACCGATTGTATGTCATGCAGTTTCACGCAATTTGGCAGAAGCGGTTACCGATTTTGTAAATCCAGTCTTTCCGATGGATATATATATGAAAAAACCATGGGAATAAAATCTTTCAATAGAAAGGAGCAGTTTGGCTATGGCAATGTATTTAACGTTTCACCAAGAAAGGTGTAAAGGGTGTGGATTGTGTATTACGGTATGTCCTAAAAAAATATTAGCGTTAGAAGAAGGAACGAATATCAAAGGATATCGGCCAGCATCATGTACAGATGTAGAAAGTTGTATTGGTTGTGCGAGCTGTGCAAAAATTTGTCCAGATTCGATTATTACGATTGCTAAAGATTAAGGGAGGTATCATTTATGAAAAGAGAAATTTGGAAGGGTAGTGAAGCAATTGCAGAAGCAGCGATTAGAGCTGGCTGTAAAGGTTTTTTTGGCTATCCCATAACACCGCAAAATGAAATTCCTGAATATATGTCTTTTAGAATGGAAGAATCGGGAGGCGTATTTGTGCAGGCGGAATCAGAAGTCGCTGCTATTAATATGGTATATGGGGCTGCGGCAACTGGTGTTCGTTGCATGACTTCTTCATCTTCACCGGGAATTAGTTTAAAGCAAGAAGGTATTAGCTATATGGCAGGTGCGATGCTTCCCGCTGTTATTGTAAATGTTATGCGTGGAGGCCCTGGGTTGGGATCTATTCAGCCTTCGCAAGCGGATTATTTTCAAGCTACGCGTGGCGGTGGTAATGGCGATTATCGGACACCCGTTTTAGCGCCTTCAAACTTACAGGAAACGGTTGATTTAGTACAAGATGCATTTGATATTGCAGATCAATATAGAATTCCTGTTATGATTTTGGCAGATGGGCTTATCGGCCAAATGATGGAACCCATCATTTGGAAGGAACCGAAAAAAAGAGAATTACCTCCAAAAGACTGGGCTGCTAGCGGTAGAGGAAAACGGGATCATAACAATTTCTTAAGCTCTTTGTTAATTGATGCCCAAGATTGTGAAAATCATAACCAAAAAATGTTAGATATTTATAAAAAAATTGAAGAAAATGAATTGCGTTGGGAAGAAATTCAGTTAGAAGATGCGGAAGTTGTGATTGTTGCTTATGGGACACCTGCTCGTATTTCTATTACCGCAGCAGAACAACTACGTGCAAAAGGTATCAAAGCTGGCGTTATTCGTCCAATTACATTATGGCCATTCCCGTATAAACAAATTAGAGATGCCGTTTCAAATGATTCGGTAAAACAAGTTTTAGTTGTAGAAATGAGTACGGGCCAAATGTTAGATGACGTGAAAATTGCCGTAGGAGAACAAAAGCCAGTTCATTTTTATGGTCGTTATGGCGGTGTTATTCCTACTGTTTCGGAAATTGCCCAAGCGGTAGAACGAATTGTTCAGGAGGTGAAATAAGATGAAAACGATTTATGCAAAATCAAAAGGATTACAAGATACAGAAATGCATTATTGCCCAGGATGTAGTCATGGGATTGTTCATAAATTAGTGGCAGAAACATTGGAAGAAATGAATGCGATTGAAACAGCTATTGGGGTTTGTCCCGTAGGATGCTCCGTATTTGCGGGAAATTATTTTGCTTGTGACATGATTGAAGCCGCACATGGACGGGCTCCTGCTGTGGCAACAGCAGTTAAGAGAACACATCCGAATGTACCTGTTTTTACCTATCAAGGTGATGGCGATTTGGCTTCTATCGGTGCTGCTGAAATTGTACATGCAGCGATGCGTGGTGAAAAATTTACGACTATTTTCATTAATAATGCGATTTATGGGATGACTGGTGGACAGATGGCACCTACTACCTTGTTAGGACAGCGTGCAACGACAGCTCCTTCAGGACGTACTGAAAAACAAGCGGGAAAGCCGATGCGAGTTTCTGAAATGCTTGCTACGTTAGATGGATTGGTGTATGCAGAACGTGTTTGCGTAACGGATATTCCTAATTTAATGAAAGCGAAAAAAGCGATACAAAAAGCTTTCAAACGGCAAATGAATAATGAAGGATTTACTTTTATTGAAGTACTTTGCTCTTGTCCAACTAACTGGGGAATGGATATTCAAGAGTCGAATCAATGGTTAAAAGATAATATGGTACCTTATTATCCGCTTGGCGTGATAAAAGATGTGGAGGTGCAATAATATGAAACATGAAGTCATCCTTTCTGGATTTGGTGGCCAAGGCGTAATGTCGATTGGTAAAAATCTCGTTGAAGCAGGTTTAGAAGAAGATTTACAAGTGTCTTGGGTTCCCTCATACGGACCGGAAATGCGTGGAGGGACAGCCAATTGTACGGTTATTATCAGTGACGAACGAATTGGATCGCCGTTGGTAGAAAATCCATCAGAAATAGTGGTTATGAATCGGGCTGCATTAGCTAAATTTGGTCCACAGGTTAAATCTGAAGGCTCTATATTTATTAATAGTAGTATTGTACCAGATAAAGTAGAACGTACAGACGTGAAAGTGTATTATGTACCTTGTGATGATATTGCAAGAGAATTGGGAAATTCCAAAGTTAGTAATATGGTTATGTTAGGTGCTTATGTAGGTGCAACGAAGGTATTAGAAGTACAAACGATTGAAAATATGATTCATGACATGTTTAAAGGACCAAAGGCAAAATTAATAGGATTAAATATGGAAGCGTTAAAACGAGGATTGGCTTGTGTAGAATCATAAAAAATAGAAAAAAAGGAACGTATGGAATATGCGTTCCTTTTTTTTGTTAAAACAAAGGTGACTATAATATTAAGGTATGCTTATCATGAAAAATAATTAGATAGAATATAGCTTTTATTTGAGTAATGTTTGTATTATAATGTATAGAGATTTAAGATATATTAAAATTCTTTTTTAGTATAATCCGATCTAAGGAGTGATAAAAAAATGAGATTTACTGAAGATTTAAAAGCCCGTGTAGCAAAGGCTCAAAAAAAGATTGTTTTACCAGAAACCAATAGTCGTCGTGTATTAAAAGCGGCAGAACGTGTGTTGGCTGATGGCTTTGCTAAAATTGTTTTAATTGGGAAATTAGACAAAATTAAAAAAGATGCTTCTAAATTTCAGATTGATTTAACTGGTGTGGAAGTTATTGATCCGGAAACGTATTATCGTATGGATGAATTGTGTGAATATTTTGCAGAACGCCGTAAATCAAAGGGCATGACAACGGAACAAGCTCGGGAAATTATGGTAAATAATTACACCTTTTTTGCTGCTGGCTTAGTTGCATTGGGCGATGCAGATGGTGTTGTATCTGGGGCAGCAACTACATCTGCTGATGTTATTCGTGCAGGCTTGCAGGTTATTGGTCCTCGTCCTGGTAATAAAACCGTATCTTCGGCTTTTATTTTGTTGACGAATACACCACAATATGGTGATAATGGTATTCTTGTATTAGGTGATTGTGGTGTTATTCCAAATCCAACAGCTGAACAGTTAGCCGATATTGCTTGCATTTGCGTACAACGTGCACGCCGTACCGTACAAATGTTAAATCCAAAAGTAGCCTTACTTTCATATTCTACGAAAGGCTCAGGTTCAGGTGGAACGGTGGATACAGTTCGTGAAGCCGTGGAAATTTTGAAACAGCGTAATGTAGATTTTGATTTTGATGGTGAATTGCAAGCTGATGCAGCATTAGTTCCAGATGTAGGAGAACACAAAGCACCTGGTTCTAAAGTAGCAGGACATGCGAATGTTCTCATCTTCCCAACACTGGATGCTGCTAACATTGGGTATAAAATGGTACAGCGGTTTGCTAATGCAACGGCTTTAGGACCATTGGTTCAGGGATTAGCTAAACCTGTTTTAGATCTTTCTCGTGGATGCTCTTCCGAAGATGTAGCTGATGTTGTTGCTGTATGCTGCTCGGATGCAATTACGAATGATCGTTATAAAGAAGAAGAAGGAAACTAATAAAATAAAAAAGCTTTCTGGCAAC